>JAFECZ010000359.1 GCA_018241905.1 Pseudomonadota bacterium | reverse complement strand
TTCGTGCTCGGCAGCCTCCGTGCGGCCACACTCGGTGTTCCGGGCCTGCGCCTGGCACATGCCGCAGCCTACCCCGAGCGGCCGATCACCTTCATCTGCCCCTGGCCTGCGGGGGGCACGGCGGACGTGACCATGCGGGCGCTATGCGCGGCAGCAGCCAAGGAACTCGGCCAGCCAGTAGTCGTGGAGAACAAGGCCGGTGCGTCGGGAATGATCGGCCTGAAGACACTCGCGACCTCCCGCCCCGACGGGTACACGGTGGGCCAGATTCCCATTTCGGTGACGCGCTTCTCCCAGCTGGGCACCGTCCAGCTCGATCCCCTGAAAGACCTGAGCTACATCGCACGTGTCTCCGGTCAGACCTTCGGCATCGCCGTGCGTGCCGATGCCCCCTGGAAGACGCTCAAAGATCTGGTGACCGACGCCCAGGCCAACCCCGGCAAGATCACCTACTCCACTGCCGGCATCGGCGGCGCGACCCACGTGGGCATGGAAGAGTTCGCCATGGCCGCAGGCGTCAAGTTCCACGCCATTCCGTATAAGGGCGGCGCCGAAGCGCTGGCTGGACTGATGGGGGGCCAGGTGGACCTGCTGGCCGACTCCAGTTCGTGGGCACCGCAGGTCAAGGCCGGCAAGCTACGCCTGCTGGCCACCTGGGGCGAGCAGCGCACCCGCGAGTTCCAGGACGTTCCCACCCTCAAGGAGTCCGGCTACAACGTGGTAGTCGATGCACCCAATGGCATCGGCGCACCCAAGGGCCTGGCGCCGGACGTTGCCACGAAACTGCGGGCCGCATTCAAGACCGCGGCCGCCAGCCCGGAATTCGCGGAGGCCTGCGCCCGCATCGACGCGCCCGTGATGTACCTAGACGGGCCCGAGTACGCCCAGTACGTAGGCGCCGTCTACGAAAAGGAAACGCAACTCATCGAGCGACTCAAGCTCAAGGAACTGTTGGCCAAGAACTAGGCCACCGCTTCGCCGAACGCACCATGCAAACTTCCGCCGGCGCTCCCGCCATGCCCCTCATCCGGCTGCACGCCAACGACAACGTGCTGATCGCGCGCGCCCCCCTGGCCCTGGGCCAGGAGATCACCTCCCTCGGCCTGCGGGTGCGGGCTCAGGTGCCCGCCGGGCACAAGATCGCGGCGCGGCGCATTGCCGCTGGCGAGACGGTGAAGAAGTACGACACGGTCATCGGAGCGGCCACGCGCGACATCGAGGCGGGCGAGCATGTGCACACGCACAACATCGCCATCGTCGAGTTCGACCGCGATCCGGCCTTTGGCCAGGATGTGCGCCCGGTGGACTACGTGCCCGAGGCCGACCGCGCCACCTTCATGGGCATCGTTCGGCCCGACGGGCGCGTGGCCACGCGCAACTTCATCGGCCTGATCTCGTCGGTCAACTGCTCGGCAACGGTGATCAAGCACATCGCCGCGCATTTCACGCCCGAGCGCCTCGCTCCCTATCCCAACGTAGACGGCGTGGTCGCCTTCGCGCAGACCAGCGGTTGCGGTATGTCCTCGCCCAGCGAACACTTCGACGTGCTGCGCCGAACCATTGCCGGCTATGCACGTCACCCCAACCTGGCGGCCGTTCTCATCGTCGGGCTGGGGTGCGAGCGCAACCAGGTGGACGACCTGGTAGCCTCCCAGGGCCTGGCCGTGAGCGAGCGGCTGCGCACCTACGTCATGCAAGACACCGGAGGCACCCGGGCCACCATCGCCGAGGGCATCCGAGCCATCGAGTCCATGCTGCCCGCAGCCAATGACATCCAGCGCGTGCCAGTGCCGGCCAGCCACCTGAAGATCGGCCTGGAGTGCGGTGGGTCCGACGGCTTTTCCGGCATCAGCGCCAACCCAGCGCTGGGCGCCGCGATGGACATCCTGGTTCGCCACGGCGGAACGGCCATCCTGTCGGAAACGCCGGAGATCCACGGCGTGGAGTACATGCTCACGCGCCGCGCCGTCAGCCCGGCCGTGGGCCAGAAACTGCTCGACCGCCTGGCCTGGTGGAAGAGCTACACACGCGGGCACAACGGGCAGTTCAACGGCGTGGTCGGTCCGGGCAACCAGGCGGGCGGCCTGGCCAACATCTTCGAGAAATCGCTGGGCTCGGCCATGAAAGGCGGCACCACGCCGCTGCAGGCCGTCTACGAATACGCCGAGCCGATCGACACTGCCGGCTTCGTGTTCATGGACTCGCCCGGCTACGACCCGGTCGCCAGCACCGGCCAGATTGCCAGCGGCGCCAACCTGATCTGCTTCACCACCGGGCGCGGCTCGATGTTCGGCTCCAAGCCCGCTCCCACCATCAAGCTGGCGAGCAACACCCCCATGTACACCCGGCTGGAAGAGGACATGGACATCAACTGCGGCCTGGTACTCGATGGCGAACTCGACGTGGTGCAGATGGGCGAGCGCATCTTCGGCCAGATCCTGCGCCATGCCTCGGGCGACAAGACCAAGAGCGAACTGCTGGGCCTGGGCGACCACGAATTCGTGCCCTGGCACATCGGCATCGTCAGCTAAGCGCCCCGGAGCCGCAACGGCTCCAAGCGCCAGCGTGCACCTGCGACTCCTCCCCCCAACGCATGAGCCTGATCCCAATCCCTGCCGAGCTGCTGCGCAGCCACAACTTCATCGCCGGACAATGGCTGGGCGCTGCCTCGGGCGCACGCTTTGGCGTGAACGATCCTGCGACCGGTGAGTGCATCACCTACGTGCCCGACAGTTGCGCCAAGGAGGCACGCGCCGCGGTGGACGCCGCGCACGCGGCCTTCGCCGGCTGGCGAAAGGTACCGGCCAAGGAGCGCTCGCAGATCATCAAGCGCTGGAACGACCTGGTGCTGGCCCGGCAAGCCGAGCTTGGCGCCCTGATCTTGCTGGAGCAGGGCAAGCCCCAGGCTGAAGGCCGAGGGGAGGTGGCCTACGCGGCCAGCTACATCGAATGGTTCGCGCAGCAGGCCACGCGCATCAACGGCGAAGTGATCCCCGCACCGCAGCCGGGGCGCCAGATGCTCGCGCTGCGCGAGCCGGTCGGCGTGGTGGCCGCCATCACGCCGTGGAACTTTCCGGGGGCGATGATCGCCCGCAAGATCGCACCGGCGCTGGCAGCCGGCTGCACTGCGGTGTGCAAGCCCGCTGAAGACACGCCGCTCACCTCACTGGCGCTGGTGGCTCTGGCCCATGAAGCCGGCGTTCCCGCAGGCGTGCTGAACATCGTCACCGCCTCGCGCCAGAACACGCCCGAAGTGGTGGATGCCTGGTTGGACGACGCGCGAGTGCGCAAGATTACCTTCACCGGGTCGACCCCGGTGGGCAAGCACCTCGCGCGGCGCTCGGCCGACACGCTCAAGAAGCTGTCGCTCGAACTGGGGGGCAACGCGCCGTTCATCGTGTTCGAGGACGCAGATCTCGATGCAGCGGTGGACGGCCTGATGGTCGCCAAGTTCCGCAACGGTGGCCAAACCTGCGTGTGCCCCAATCGCGTCTTCGTGCACGCCCAGGTGCATGACGCCTTCGCAGACAAGCTCGCGACGCGCGTGCGTGCGCTCAAGGTCGGTCCGGCCAGCAATCCGGCATCGACCATCGGACCAATGATCAACGCCCGCGCCATCGAGAAGATTGAGAGGCATGTGGCCGATGCCGTGCTGCACGGTGCCACGGTGCTGGTGGGAGGCCGGCGTCTGGCATCGCTGGGTCCGAACTACTTCGCCCCCACCGTCCTCCTGGGTGCCCGCGCCGCCATGGAGTGCACGCGCGAGGAAACCTTCGGTCCAGTGGTGCCGATCACGCGTTTCACGTCCGAGGCTGAAGTGATCGCTGCAGCCAACGACACCCCCTTCGGACTGGCCGCGTACTTCTACAGCCAGGACGTGCGCAGGATCTGGCGCCTGGCACACGCTCTGGAGTGCGGCATCGTCGGCATCAACGAAGGCGCACTGGCGGCCGAAGCCGCGCCGTTTGGCGGCGTCAAGGAATCCGGCTACGGCCGCGAAGGCTCGATCCACGGCCTGGACGACTACCTGCACACCAAGTACGTCTGCCAGGGACAGCTCGACTGACGGCGAGAAACAAAGGAACGTCCCGATGAACAATCCCTTCAAGCACGCATTGGCCCAGCGCCAGCAGCAAATCGGCCTCTGGCTGTCGATGGCACATCCCTACAGTGCGGAAGCGTGCGCCACCGCGGGCTTTCAATGGCTGCTGATCGACGGCGAGCATGCTCCCAACGATGTGCGCAGCATCCTTGCACATCTGCAAAGCATAGCGGCCTATCCGGTGCAGCCGGTCGTGCGCGCCGTGACGGGTGAGCCCGCCCTCATCAAGCAATTGCTGGATATCGGTGTGCAGAACCTGCTGGTGCCGATGGTGGACACGCCCGAGCAGGCGCGCGCGCTGGTGAGCGCAACACGCTATCCGCCCGAAGGTGTTCGCGGGGTGGGGGCCGCGGTGGCACGCGCCTCGCGCTGGGGCGCGCGCAGCGGCTACCTGGATGTCGCAAACGATGAGGTCTGCCTGCTGGTGCAGGCCGAAACCCGCACGGCGCTGGACAACCTGGAGGCCATCTGCGCCGTCGAAGGCGTGGACGGCGTATTCATCGGACCGGCCGACCTGGCGGCCTCGATGGGGCACCGCGGCCAGCCGGGACATCCGCATGTACAGGCAGCCATTGACCAGGCGATCCGCACCATCGTGGCCAGTGGCAAGGCAGCGGGCACGCTCACTGGCGACATCGCCCTGGCGCGTCGCTACCTGGAACTGGGCGCGAGCTTCGTCGCCGTGGGTATCGACATCACGCTCATGGTGCTGGCAGCGCGGCGCCTGGCAGCCGAATTCGGCCTGGGCACGGCCGAGGCCCAAGGTGCCTCCAGGGGCAGCGCAGCGTACTAAAGCGGGTCGATTCCCCAAGCGGGACGACTAGTTGCGAGACAGTGGGCGAAGCCAGTCAGCCGCCGCCTCGGTGGGTGGCATCTCGCGTAGGTGGTGGTCGTGGGCCAGTTCCCGGGCGACCGCTTCGAGTTCCTTCGGGTCGACGGTGCGCCAGCGCTTGGCCAATTCATGGGCACAGGCGGCAATCCAGATGTTGTCCGGGACGGTGGCGAGCGGCGAGTCCATGACGACAAGAATACTGGATATAAATCCAGTATTCAAGGCGGGGCGATCATCTTTTCGATGGTGCGCTCGCTATCGCGCGAACCATCCCGATCGCAACTCTTGGTGCATGGCACACAACCTGCGCCGCTCGACACGCTGAGGCACCCGACGCTGCGCGAATCGCTGCCGTCGCGGGCCCTCCGAGCCCGCCGCGACCAGACGCGGGTGGCGCTCAGATGTGCAGGATCTCAGAGGTGCATTGCCGCCATGCCGCCCACGGCCAGCCCGACGCCAGCCACCCCGAGCATTCCCCACTCCAGCCACTTCCTGCGCGTCAGCAGCGCCATGGCCGCCAGGGCGATCGAGACTTGCAGGGCGGTGGTCGCCTGTGCCCAGCGATGGTGCTGGTGCATCTGCTCATCCGACTTCTTGTCCCAGTCGGTGGCCTCGGCCTCGAGCTTCTGCGCGAC
>JAFECZ010000358.1 GCA_018241905.1 Pseudomonadota bacterium | reverse complement strand
GAGCGCAACCTTGCCAAGGTTGAGGTCGCGAGTTCGAGTCTCGTTTCCCGCTCCAGGTTTTGTGTGTATCACAGCAAGAAAAAGGGGAAGCATGGCTTCCCTTTTTTGTCAGGGCTACACCAAACGGCGCGATAGCAAAGCGGTTATGCCCCGGATTGCAAATCCGGTTAGACCAGTTCGACTCTGGTTCGCGCCTCCAACCCAACATTGGCGAGCTCCTCGTCCAAAGGTACTGAACGCCGCGGTTTATCCCGCGGCGTTTTGCATGGTGCGCAGCATTCCTGTGCGAGCGGCAGCACCGTGTAGACGCCGGGCGCCTGTCCACCCGTCGAAACGGCCGTTGCTTCGGCCAGGCGGGTGTTCTCGGCGAGATTGATCACCGGATCGCTCAGCGGCTCGAAAGGCCGAAGAATGCGCAGCAGCGCGAGCAGATCGGGTGCGTCATCCTGGAGTTGCTGCACGCACCATTGCTGGATCCGCTGGGCCGAGTAGGCCGCGTGTCCCAGGAGCCAGGTAGCAGTGCTCGAGTCGCCGCGGACGCGGATTCGCAGCGTGTCGAGTTGCCGTCGCACTGCGGTGGATTCGGATCGGGAACTGCCGTGCACAACCGCAAAGGCGCGCTCGACATCATGCACCAGCAGGGGCGAGGGGTCGCCGGATATCACGATGCTTCGAATATCGCCAAGCAGCCCTGCGGGGTCGCACAGCGCGGTGAGCGCTTTGGCGCGCGAAGCGTTGTCCGGCACGCCATCGATCTGCCTTTGGGGATGAACGTCGCGAGGCCAGCGCTCCAGCACGTCTGCCAGGCCGCGCAGACCCTGTGCCAGTCCGAAGGCGGAGGCGTTGTGCACTCGAGCTCGGCACAGCCATGCGAGCACGTTGATGTCGCGCGTTTTTTGCGAGATCAGGTCTCGACACGATCTCTCCACCTCGCTCCAATCGGCCGAAGCGCTCTCGCCGACGAACTCATCGGACGGCGCCGCGTCGCCCGGTTGAAGCAGCGACTGGAGGCGGATGTAGCGGGGGTCGTAGACAGGGCTCGAGCCACAGGGCGCTCCCTCGGCGATGGGCTGGAGCCAGTCTGGCGGGGTATGCGGCAAGGGAATGGACTTCATGGTCTTTGATCGGACGGACAGGCGCGCGGAAATCTTCGCGATTGACGGCGTTGCGCCCCTGGTGGGCGCTGGCTGAGCCTCAGGGCTGCATTCCCCACTGAGCCATGATGCTCTGCAGCACCTGCTGGTTTGGCGTCGCAGCGCCAGGGCACTGGTTCAGGTAGCCATTGCGCAGCTTGTAGCTGGCTGGAGCAACGAACTTCGCGTAGACATAGACCGCCAAGCCCGCGGGTGCGGGCGTGCTCCAGTAGGTCAGGGAAGCCGCGCAACTTGGGTCGGGGGAACCGTAGCCACTCTTTGCGGCCATGCACAGGAACACCACGCATGGCTGTGGCGCCTGGGCCCGCGCGGGGGTGCCCAACCCAAGCCCCAAGCCGGCGGCCAGGGCGGCGATGCTGGCCGTAATCTTCTGTTTATTCATAGTGTTTCCCTTGAGCGGCCTGTCACTTATCGTCAGGCATGTTTTCGTGGAGGAGGTCGGTTGGTCTTGAGCGTGACCCATAGGGGCCACATGGCTGTGATCGCTACTGCATGCGAAACGGGGCAGCGCAGGCGCTGATGAGAAAGCGACAGTCGTGGTCGCCGTTCTGGCGGCACTGCTCACTCGCGAGATAGTTCGCTCGATCGACTGTCGCGCTGTAGGCGACGTAGCTGGAATCCGCACCAAGGGTCACCACGCCGCAGCCGTTGACAAACGGCTTGGATTCCAGACACTGCTCTCCGCCTTTTGCCTTGCAGTCGGCCACTGCCGCTCGCACCGCACTTTCTCCGTCCATCATTCCAACGGCAGTGCCTACGGCATTGCGATCGCGATCGAGCGCGATCGCGCCCCAGCGGTTCAACCAGATCTCCGGACGCTGTTGCACCTGGCCACCGCCGTAGTTGGGTGCCGGTGCACAACTTCGGGGTTGATTGGGCGCGAACTGGAATGGTGTCATTCCCGGAGGACAACCGCCCTCCGCATGCGCAACTGGGCTCGCAGCAAGCAATCCGCTCAAGATAAAAGTGAAAGGCAAAGTCCAGCGTTTCATGTCGGTGTCCTCGTTTCGCATGCCGCGATTCAGCGGGAGGTTTTGATCGTGTCGGACGAAGGTTGTGGCCCGGGCGAGCGGTTGCCGCCAATGCCCGGCCTCGGCCCCGTCGAGGCCGCCTGTCGCCAACCACCGTCATCCGGGGCAGTGGGCGATGCACCCACGCCCCCCAGTGCTCGTCCTTCGAGCCCCGGCCGATTACCCGCCATCCGATCAAAGGCCGAATAGGGATTGAAACTACCCAACGTTCCCCCGAAGAAAGCCGCGGCCATCGGTGGCGTGGAGACCAACAGCACCGTCATCAACAGGCCCACGCCTCCCTGCTGCATCGCCTGATTGGAGAAACCCTCGGCCTGGGCGCCGGTGATGGTGTTGACCACCGTGGACGCCCAGAGCGCCTTCGCCACGTTGAAGGTCAGTTCCATCACGATGGACACCATGAGGTTGAGCACCGCCATCGAAAACAGCGTGCCCAGGCCATACATCAGCCAGCGATGGAACATTGCCTTGGTCTGCTCGAAGATCAGGCACAGGATGAAGATGGGCCCCAGGCCGATGAACAGCGCCATGGCCACTTGGAACATCAAGAGCATGGCGCCCGCCGTCATCGGTGGCCCCGCCACACCCAACATGGCTATGAGCGAGGCGCGCTGCTGGGCACTGGAATTGGCTACATCGTTGCTCGGGAGAGGTACCGACTCGATTGCACCCATGGCCAGTTGGGTATAGGCCAGGTTCCTGTCGATGGCCTTGATGGGTAAGTCATCGGAGCTGGTAACCAGGCCGTTGATGCCACGGGCCAGTTCTTCGCCAAGTAACCGGTGCAGATCGACCGAGCCGATGGCCATCGCGTGGGCCAAGGCGACGATCACGCCGATGCGGCTCATGTCCGTCACCATGGCCATCATCGAATCTCGCGAGCGGCCGGTGACGATGCGAAAGCCTTGGACGAGGACCCAGAGCGTGACCAGCACCAGGATCACTCCCGTGACGAATATCGTGCTCTGCTGAAGCAAGCCCGCACCAAATGTGCTGATCTTGCGCTCCAGCCATTCGTAGATCAGTTCGAAATAGACGAAGTCCATGATGTTCCGCGAAGCCGACGGCGATCAATGAAATGCTTTGGCAAAAGCGGCCGCGCTGACGACCTTGCCGAAGATCGAGCCTTGGCCCTTCAACGAGATCTGCGCCACCAATGACATTTGGGAGTCGAGGGTCGCGATGGCCGTTTCGTTGGCGCGGATTCGGGACTGCCAGTTGATGAACTCGCTGTCCAGCTTGTTGCTCGTGCGCGCGGCTTCATTGGTATTGGCTTGCAGGTTCCCGATGGAATTGCTGCTGCCCAGCGCATTGCGCAGATTGTCGATCTGTTGGAGCAGGCCGCCGTATTTCGGCATTCGCTCCAGCAGGTCGATCGTGCTGTTGTAGCTGTCGATCTGAAGGTGAACCTTCTGAGCGCACAACTTGAGCGCGGTGGCATGGATTGGGCCTTGCAAGTCCACACCGGTGATCGTGCTGACCGCGCCTGCGACGACTGCGGAATCGGGACAGGCTTGCTGGATGATGCTGGATTCATCCGTGATTTTCTGAAGAGCACTGGTAGGCAGGACGCCCTGGAAGTTCGCATTCATCGCGGTGGAAAGCATCTGCTGGTAGTGCTGCAATTGCTGCTGGTACTGCGCGACGGTGTCTGCCCATCGCTTGGCTTGCTCGGCATATTCCGCAATGGCCTTGCTCATGGACTGGGTGTCGTTCACGATCACGCCCGACTGTGCGGATGCGTGCGTCCAACCCGTTGCTGCGGCCATGGCAAGAGCGCGTCGAGTGGCGGCGAGCGAGTGCCGAATGAAATGGCAATGGCGATTCATGGTGGTTCCTTTCACGGTGTTTACGCGACCAACCGGGGCCGTGCCCCGTGCGAAGCGGATGGAGCATCGGCCGCAGGACCCTTGCCACTGCCCTTGCGGCTGTCGTAGAAATCCGAAAGCCATTGCTCCGGCCGCAGGTCGCCCACTGCAACTTCCTCGGACCGTGCCCGCTCCTCCAGCACCCGATGCAGGATCTCGATGTTGTCGGTGGAGGCGGAGATGACGGCCAGCGAGTCGTCCATGCCGCGCAGGTCGAGCTGGCACACAGAGGACATGTGGCCCTGCTTGACCAGGAAGCGACGCGAGCGCTCGTCCAGGCTGGTGACTACCTGATACTCGGATTCGGTGAGCTTCAAACCGTCGATGTAGTCGGCGCGGCTGGCGTTGGGGTTGGGCAGCAGGATCATGGTGGCGGTCTGCTCGACAAGCGCCGCCGAGATGTCGCTGGCCAGCGCGTCTTCCGGACTTTGGGTGGCGAAGATGCCCAGGCCGTTTTGCTTGCGGATGGTCTTTTGCTTGTTCTTGGCAAACTCCTTCAGCGCGCCGCCGCCGTCGAGAATCTTCCAGAACTCGTCCATGACATAGATGAGGCGGCGGCCGTCGATCAGGTCCTCCAGGCGGTGCAGCAGGTAGTTGATGACCGGCACACGCACCTCGGGGTTGTCGAGCACCTCCGTATAGTCGAAGCCGATGATGTTTGCCTTGCTCAGGTCGATGGTGTCCACCGGGTTGTCAAACACCCAACCCAGCGCGTTGCCGGCCGTCCACTTGCGCATGCGGGTGAACAAGCCGTCGTCGCCCATGTTGGGCAGGCTCTTCTGGAAGTTGGTCATGCTGCGAAGGCGAACGGGCGTATCGAGCATGGCTTCGACCGCGCGGTGGATGTCCTCATCCTCGCGCGAGGTGTAAGCCTGCTTGCCGGCCAGAACCTTGATGAGGTCGCTCAGAAACTGGAGGTTGGCCTCGGTGGGCTCGCAGTGAAACGGATTGAACCCGGTGGGACGGCCGCTTTCGAGCGAAAGGTAGTTGCCCCCGCAGGCGCGCACGAAAATCTCGGCGCCGCGGTCCTTGTCGAAGAAGAAGATGGTGGGCGCCGGATCGAGCTTCTGCACCTGGCTGAGCAGGAAGTTGATGAGCGCCGTCTTGCCGGTGCCGGATTTCCCGATCACCAGGGTATTGGCGATGGCCTTCTCACCCAGGGAATTCTCGCCCGGCAGCGTGGCATGGAAGTTGAAGAAGTAGGGCTGGGCGTTGACGGTCTGCAGCGTCGTCACGCACTCGCCCCATGGGTTCTGGTCGCGCTTGCCGCTGGCAAAGTTGTGCAGTGGCGCGAGCCCCAGGAAGTTCAGCGAGCTCACGTTGGCCAGACGCGTGCGGTACTTCCAGTTGGCAGGAAGCTGCGCGTAGAAGGCCGCGGCAACAGCCAGGTCCTCCTTGACCGAGACGAAGCCGGCGTTGGACAACTCGGCGCGCGTCGTGGCTATGCGCTGCGACAGCGTCTCCTGGTCGCTGGCGTAGACGGCCATGCTGAAGTGGTACTCGCCCAGCACGAAGTTGCCTGACGAGAGCTGGTCCATAGCCTGGTCGAG
>JAFECZ010000357.1 GCA_018241905.1 Pseudomonadota bacterium | reverse complement strand
GCTCACCGAGCCGCCGGCCCTGTTCGGCCAGCCGGTGGGCCGCGTGAAGGAAGTGCTGGGCGAGATCGACGACCCCGGCATGGAGATCGAGATCGCGGTGCGCAAGTACGGCGTGCCGCACGAGTTTTCAGAAGCCTGCCTGGCCCAGGCCAAGGCGCTGCCCGACAAGGTGCGCGCCACCGACAAGCGCGGCCGCGTCGACCTGACCGACATTCCGCTGGTGACCATCGACGGCGAGGACGCGCGCGACTTCGACGACGCCGTGTATTGCGAGCCTGCCAAGGTCGGCCGCACCAAGGGCTGGCGCCTGCTGGTGGCCATTGCCGACGTGAGCCACTATGTGCAGACCGGCAGCGACATCGACATCGATGCGTATGACCGCGCCACCAGCGTGTACTTCCCGCGCCGGGTGATCCCGATGCTGCCGGAAAAGCTCTCCAACGGCCTGTGCTCGCTCAACCCCGAGGTGGAGCGGCTGTGCATGGTGTGCGACATGCTGGTCACCAGTGCCGGCGAGATCTACGCCTACCAGTTCTATCCGGCTGTGATGTTCAGCCACGCCCGCTTCACCTATACCGAGGTGGCGGCCATCCTGGCCAACACGCGCGGCCCCGAGGCGGCCAAGCGCAAGGAGCGCGTGAAGGACCTGCTGAACCTGCACGACGTGTATCGCGCGCTGCTCAAGGCGCGCTCGGTGCGCGGCGCGGTGGATTTCGAAACCACCGAGACGCAGATCATCTGCGACGACGCCGGCCGCATCGAGAAGATCGTGCCGCGCGTGCGCACCGAGGCACACAGGCTCATCGAGGAAGCCATGCTCGCGGCCAACGTGTGCAGCGCCGACTTCATCGCCGAGGGCAAGCATCCGGGCCTGTTCCGCGTGCACGAAGGCCCCACGCCCGAGAAGAAGGAAATCCTGCGCAACTACCTCAAGGCCATGGGCGTGGGCATGTCGATCAGCGACGATCCGCGTCCCGCCGAGTTCCAGGCCGTGGCCGAGGCTACGAAAGACCGGCCCGATGCGCAGCAGATCCACACCATGCTGCTGCGCTCCATGCAGCAGGCCATCTACACGCCGATCAACAGCGGCCACTTCGGCCTGGCGTACGAGGCCTACACGCACTTCACCAGCCCGATCCGACGCTACCCCGACCTGCTGGTACACCGGGTGATCAAGGCCATCCTGGGCAAGACCAAGTACCAGCTGCCGATGCTGCCCACGCCGGGCGAGGCCCACGCCAAGCTGGCCAAGCGCCTGGCTTCGCGCGTGAAGGCGCCCAGTTCCAAGCCGCAAAAGGCGAGCGTTGCGCCCAGCAAGGAAGTCATGGCCTGGGAGGCCGCCGGCCTTCATTGCAGCGCCAACGAGCGCCGCGCCGACGAGGCCAGCCGCGACGTGGAAGCCTGGCTCAAGTGCAAGTACATGCGCGAGCACCTGGGCGAGGAGTACGGCGGCGTGGTCACCGCGGCCACCACCTTCGGCATCTTCGTCACGCTCGACGCCATGTATGTCGAGGGTCTGGTGCACATCACCGAACTGGGCGGCGAGTACTTCAAGTTCGACGAAGCCCGGCAGGAACTGCGCGGCGAACGCACGGGCATCCGCTATGCCATCGGCTCGCGGGTGCGGGTGCAGGTCAGCCGCGTCGACCTGGACGGCCGCAAGATCGATTTCCGCCTGGTGCGCGAAGGCGAAGACCTGACAAGCCGCGCGCTCAAGGAAAAGGGCCTGCCCGGCCCGACCGGCGTGCCGGCCAAGGCGGCCGACAAGCGCTCGGGCCGCAAGAAGAGCGAAGGCTCGCGTTCGGCACAATCGCCCATCCAGGCCCTTCGCTCGGCGGTCAAGAAGGCCACGAGCAAGATGAAGGGCAAGGGGCGCGCTGCGCGCCGATGACCCACAACAAGGAGATCAAGACAGATGAGTGAATCGACGAGCCGCATTGCGATCGTGACGGGTGCCGGCTCCGGCATCGGCCGTGCCGCCGCCCTGGCGCTGCTGGGCGACGGCTGGAGCGTGGCCCTGGCCGGGCGCCGCGCCGAACCGCTGCAGGAGGTGGCCAAGGAATCGGGCGCCGGCGAGCGTGTGCTGGCGGTGCCCACCGATGTGGCCGACCCCAAGTCGGTCGAGGCGCTGTTTGCCGCTGCGGTGGCCCGGTTCGGCCGCGTGGATCTGCTGTTCAACAATGCCGGCGTGGGCAACCCGCCCGGCGACATGATGGACTGGACGCCCGAGCAATGGCGCGGCGTGGTGGACATCAACCTGAACGGCATGTTCTATTGCATCCAGCAGGCGTTCCGGGTGATGTCCAAGCAAAGCCCGCGCGGCGGCCGGATCATCAACAACGGCTCCATCTCGGCGCATGCACCGCGGCCCAATTCGCTGGCCTATACCTCGACCAAGCATGCCGTGCAGGGCCTGACCAAGACGGCGTCGCTCGACGGCCGCAAGTACGACATTGCGGTGGGGCAGGTCGACGTCGGCAATGCCATGACCGAACTGGCCTCCAAGATGGCCAAGGGCGTGCCGCAGGCCAATGGCGAAATCGCGATCGAGCCGCTGATCGACGTGAAGATCGTGGGCCAGTCGGTGCTCTACATGGCCAACCTGCCGCTGGAAGCCAACATACTGTTCCACACGGTGATGGCCACCAAGATGCCCTTCGTGGGCCGCGGCTGAAGAAGCCGCTTCTCAGCCAGCGGCTGCGAGGGCGCTGGCGCAAAGCGGCTGGTCTTGCGGCCAGCCGTCGGCCAATGCGCCGTGCCGCCACACGGCGGTGCGTGCGCTGGCCATGGCGTCCAGGCCGCCTGCCAGCCGGGCGCCGATTATTCCTGCCAGCACATCGCCGGTGCCGCCGGTTGCCAGGCGCGCATTGCCGCTCAGGTTGATGAACGGCGTTGCATCGGGCGCTGCGACGATCGAGCCGGACCCCTTGAGAACCACCACCGACTGAAAGCGGTGCGCCAGCGACTGCGCGGCTGCCAACCGGTCGGACTGGACCGCTGCGGTGTCGCTGCCCAGCAAGCGGGCGGCTTCCAGCGGGTGGGGCGTCAGCACTGTCTGCCGGCCCTGGCGCTTGCGCGTGGCCAGCAGGGCCTGCAGCGCGCCGTCGGCTGCAATGGCATTGAGTGCATCGGCATCGAACACGGCTCGCGGCGCTTCGCCCAGCAGGCGCGGCAGCCAAGCCTGCACGTCGGTGCCGCCACCGCAGCCGCAGACCGCGGTGAGTTGCGACCAATCGAGCGATGCGGGGTCGCGGAACATCAATTCGGGCTGCATCGGTGAAAGAGCGGGCTGCGCCCTGTCGAGCAACGCCACGAAAACGCGGCCCGCGCCGCCGTGCAGCGCGGCGCTGGCTGCCAGCAGGGCCGCGCCCGCCATGCCCGGTGCCCCGCCGAGCACGGCGACGTCGCCGTAGCTGCCCTTGTGCGTGGCATGGGCGCGCGCCTGGTCGGGGGGCGGCGCATTCAGAAGTGCCGCGGGCCTTTCTGCACCGGTGCCGCAGCCCAGGTCATCGAACCAGACCTGGCCTGCCGCATCGCGGCCTTGCGCAGTGAACAGGCCGGCCTTGAGCGTGAGCAGGCTCAGGCAATGCCGCGCACCTGCGTGCCCGAAGTCGAACGCCGTCGTGCCGGTGTCGGCGTTCAGTCCGGATGGCAGGTCGACGCTGAGCACGGGGCGGCCTTGGCGATACATGCGCTCGAGCCATTGGGCCATCGTGCCCGTCGGCGCGCGCGTGGCGCCCAGGCCCAGCAGGGCGTCGATGGCCAGGTCGTAGTGCTCGGGCGGCTGCGCAGCGATCGGCACGCCCGCCAGGCGCGCGCGCTGCAAGGCATCGAGCGCATCGGCCGGCAGCTTGCCCTCTTGCCCCGCAAGGCTCGCACGCACGTCAAAACCGCGCATGTGCAATTGGGTCGCCGCCTCGAAGCCATCGCCGCCGTTGTTGCCGGGGCCGCAGGCGATCCAGATGCAGCGGGCGTGCGGCGCGACCGCTGCTGCCAGGCGTGCCACGGCCAGGCCGGCGCGCCGCATCAGCGTGTGGGCCGGAAGATGCGCCGCGGCAGCCTGTTCGATGCGTCGGCTCGCCGCCACATCGAACAACTCGGCGCTGCTGTGGGCGGTGAGGTGGCGCATGGGTCGGGTGCGGTCTATTCGCTCAGCAGGCGCTCGACGCCGAAGCCCTCGAGGTCGATGCCGGGATCCTGCCCCGCCACCAGGTCGGCCAGCACGCGAGCGCTGCCGCATGACAGTGCCCATCCGCTGGAACCGTGCCCGAGGTTGAGCCACACGCCCGGAATGCCGCTGGCACCGATGACGGGCGGGCCGTCGGGCAGCATGGGGCGCGCGCCCTTCCATTGCTGCACGCCCTGCTGCAGCGTGACGGCGCCGGGAAACCAGTCGTGCAGGATCTTGTAGAGCATCTTCAGCGCGGCGGGGTTGATTCGATCGGCCTGGCCGCCGAGTTCCGCACCGCCGGCCACGCGCACCCGCATGCCCAGGCGCGAGATGGCGACCTTGTAGCGCTCGTCCATCACCGCGCCGCGCGGAGCGTGAAGCGCTTCCTTGATGTGCGCGCTGACCGAGTGGCCGTACACCGGCGTCAGCGGCACGCGCAGGCCCAGCGGACGCAGAAGCTGCGCCGAGGCAAGACCTGCGCAGACGACGACTGCATCGAAATTCAGAGCAGGCGAGCCGCCGGCCAGCGTGAGCGAGCGCGGTGCCGAGCGGGCCAGCGGCGCAATGTCGCAGCCGAAGTGGAACTGCGCGCCGAGCGACTCGGCCTCGCGCTTGAGCAGCAGGGCGAACTGGCGGCAATTGCCAACCTCGTCCTCGGGCAGGTAGATGGCGCCGGCCAGTTCCGTGTCGGCATTCAGGGCCGGCTCGATCTGGCGAGCCTCGTCCGCGTCGATCTCGCGGAACTTGGAGCCGGCGGCGCGCAGCACGTCGAGGCCGGGCTGCGCCATTTTCGATTCGCGCTTGCCGCGCAAGAGCACCATGTACCCGTCGCCCCGGTCGTATTCGAGTTCGCGCGAGGCCACGATGTCGTGCAGCCGCAGGCGGCTGTAGAAGGCCAGGCGCTGCATGCGCGCACGGTTTTGCAGGTAGGCCTCGAGCGTGCAGGCGCGCTGGAAGCGCGCCATCCAGCCGATGTCGCGCGTGGACAGCGGCCAGCGCACCTTGACGGCGCCGTGCTCGGAAAACAGGGAGCGCAACACCTTGCCCCGCATGCCCGGTGCGGCCCATGGCGTGACATAGCCGGGCGCCACCACGCCGGCATTGGCAAAGCTCGATTCCTCGGCGGCCGAGTTGCGCCGGTCGAACACCGACACTTCGTGGCCGTCGACGGTCAACTCCCAGGCGGTGGTGATGCCGACGATGCCGGCACCCACGATCGCGATTTTCATTCTTGGATGCTTGGATTGCGGAAAGGGGCGAGCACTCTTGTTCGTCACTCGCCGGCGAACTCCCGCGAGCATAGACGAGCGCAAGCCGCGTGCCGGCGCCAAGGGGCTTACTTCAGCCTGCGCTGCACCAGGATGGTCAAGGCCGCAGCCAGCGCCAGCACTGCCAGCAGGCGATAGAGGTCTTCGCAGGACATGAGCAGCGCCTGCTGGTCGACCAGGTG
>JAFECZ010000356.1 GCA_018241905.1 Pseudomonadota bacterium | reverse complement strand
GCCGCCTCGCAGGTGCGCCCCTCGCTGGCCGCGTAGACGCGGGCATGCGTGTCGGTGGAGGCGAAGGATTCGGGGTCGTAGCTGGCGAGCTTTCGCTCCTTGCTGCTGCCGCAGCCGGCCAGCGCAAGGCCGAGCGCAAGCGCCAGCAGCGCGCAGGGCGCCGCGATGGCGCGATGCGGTTGGAAATGAATGACGCGAAAGGTCGGCATGAGTCTTGAACAACGGGCCATCTGGGCCCACCGCATTGGAGACGCAGTCAAGGGGCACGCCGTGTCGGCCAAGCGCCCTGCCACCTGTCGGAAAGCGCCCCGCCCTTGCGCGGCCGCGGCCCGCGGCCCGCGGCCCGCGCCCTGCGCCTGCTTGCCTACTGTGCGGGGATCTCGGGGTTCACCAGCTGCGCAAGCAGCGCCAGGGACTCCTGCCAGCCGAGGTAGCAGGCCTCCAGCGGAATTGCCGAGGGGATGTTCTCCTGCACCACGTGCATCTCGGTGCCCACCAGCACCCGCTTGAAGGTGACGGTGACCTTCATCGTGCCGGGCATGTTGGGGTCGTCGAACACGTCGGTGTGCACGATGCGCTCGCCGGGCACCAGCTCCAGGTACTCGCCGCCGAAGGAGTGGCTCTGGCCGTTGGCCAGGTTGGTGAAGCTCATCTTGTAGCGCCCGCCCACCCTGGCATCGATCTCGTGCACGCGGCCGACAAAGCCGTGCGGCGGCAGCCACTTGGCCATCGCATCGGGGTTGATGAAGGCCCGGTAGACGCGCTCGGGCGGCGCGGTGAACACGCGGTGCAGGCGAACCGTGTTTTCTGCCATGAAATCTCCTTTCGGGCTGGAAGAAATTCAGCGCGCATCTTGCACCACTGGCGGCGCCTGGCTCTTGATGCGCTGATTCGGCGGCGGATCCTTGTAGGGTGGCTCGGGATTGCTGCCCACGTCGCAGCCCGCTGCGAGAAGGCCGATGCAGGCCGCCGCCCAGAGTGCCCTCGCCAAGGAGGCGCACCCGTCAACACGAATGAAGGAGCGAACGCGGACCTGCATGCCCGACAGTGTTGATGGCCGCCGCGAAGAAAGCGACTGCATGGCGGCGCACAAGCGCGTCGGACAACGCCGCGTCAGGAATAGGTGCGCCCGCCGAAGATCGCCGTGCCGATGCGCACCATGGTGCTGCCCGCAGCAACGGCCGCCTCGAGGTCGGCGCTCATGCCCAGGGAAAGCACGTCCAGTGGCAGGCCGGCGGCCTTCATCTCATCGAACAGCACGGTGGCGCGCAAGAAGAGTTCGCGCTGCGCCCCGAAGCCTTCGGCCGGCTCCGGAATGGCCATGAGGCCGCGCAGCCTCACGTTGGGCAGCTCGGCCACCTGCCGCGCCAGCGCCAGGGCCTCGCCGGGCGCGACGCCGGACTTGTTCTGGCCTGCATCCACGTTCACCTGCAGGCACAGTTGCAGCGGCGCCATGCCGGCCGGGCGCTGCTCGGACAGGCGCTGCGCGATCTTGAGCCGGTCGATGCTGTGCACCCAATCGAAATGCTCGGCCACCACCCGCGTCTTGTTGCTCTGCAGCGGACCGATGCAGTGCCATTCGATGTCGGCGCGCAGGTCGGCCATGGCCTGGATCTTGGCCACGCCCTCCTGCACGTAGTTTTCGCCAAAGGCGCGTTGGCCGGCGGCGTGGGCTTCGCGCAACGCTGCCTCTGGAAAGGTCTTGGAAACTGCCAACAAGCGCACACTCGCAGCATCCCTGCCACACGCGGTGCAGGCCTTCTCGATTCGCGTGCGGACTTGCTGGAGCTTGTCGCCAATCGTCGTCATAATCTTTCAAATTCGTATCAAAACGTCACTAAGACTTTAGCCTGACGTATCAAACGCCCAACTGGTCGAGGGTCCTCGTGGACATTACCCAACTGCTCGCTTTCAGCGTCAAGAACAAGGCATCGGACCTTCACCTGTCGGCCGGCCTGCCGCCGATGATCCGGGTGCACGGCGACGTGCGCCGCATCAACGTCGACCCGCTGGACCACAAGGCGGTGCATGCCATGGTGTACGACATCATGAGCGACACGCACCGCAAGCATTACGAAGAGTTCCTCGAAGTGGACTTCTCGTTCGAGATCGACGGGCTGGCGCGCTTTCGCGTGAATGCCTTCAACCAGGCACGCGGCGCGGCTGCGGTGTTCCGGACCATTCCCTCGAAGATTCTCACGCTGGAGCAGCTCAACGCGCCCAAGATCTTCGGCGACCTGGCGCTCAAGCCGCGCGGCCTGGTGCTGGTGACCGGCCCCACGGGTTCGGGCAAGTCGACCACGCTGGCGGCGATGATCAACTACCTGAACGAAACCGAGTACGGCCACATTCTCACGGTGGAAGACCCGATCGAGTTCGTGCACGAATCCAAGAAGTGCCTGATCAACCAGCGCGAAGTGGGGCCGATGACGCTGTCGTTCGCCAACGCACTGCGCTCGGCGCTGCGCGAAGACCCGGACGCGATCCTGGTGGGCGAAATGCGCGACCTGGAAACCATCCGCCTGGCCATGACCGCGGCCGAAACGGGCCACCTTGTGTTCGGCACGCTGCACACCTCGTCGGCGGCCAAGACCATCGACCGGATCATCGACGTGTTCCCCGGCGAGGAAAAGGAAATGATCCGCGCCATGCTGTCGGAGTCGCTGCAGGCCGTGATCTCGCAGACGCTGTGCAAGACCAAGGACGGCCAGGGCCGCGTGGCGGCGCACGAGATCATGCTGGGCACGCCGGCCATCCGTAACCTGATCCGCGAGGCCAAGGTGGCGCAGATGTATTCGTCGATCCAGACCGGCAGCGGCCAGGGCATGCAGACGCTGGACCAGAACCTGACGGACCTTGTTCGCCGCAACGTCATTTCCGCGGCGGAAGCGCGGTCCAAGGCGAAAATCCCCGAGAATTTCCCCGGATAACCGGACACGTAGGAGCGCGCCATGGAACGCGATCAGGCCAGCCAGTTCATCAACGATCTGCTCAAGCTGATGGTCAGCCGCAAGGGCAGCGACCTGTTCATCACGGCCGACTTTCCGCCGGCCATCAAGGTGGACGGCAAGGTCACCAAGGTGTCGCAGCAGCCGCTGGGCGCGCAGCACACGCTGGCGCTCACCCGCTCGGTGATGAACGACCGGCAGATGGCCGAGTTCGAGCGCACCAAGGAATGCAACTTCGCCATCTCGCCTACCGGCGTGGGGCGCTTTCGCGTGAACGCTTTCGTGCAGCAGGGCAAGGTGGGCATGGTGCTGCGGACCATTCCGGCCAAGCTGCCCACCATCGACGACCTGGGCATGCCGCAGGTGCTCAAGGACGTGTCGATGACCAAGCGCGGACTGTGCATCCTGGTGGGTGCCACCGGCTCGGGCAAGTCGACCACGCTGGCGGCCATGATCGACTGGCGCAACGAGAACTCCTACGGCCACATCGTGACGGTGGAAGACCCGGTGGAATTCGTGCACCCGCACAAGAACTGCGTGGTGACGCAGCGCGAGGTGGGCATCGACACCGACACCTGGGAAGCGGCGCTGAAGAACACGCTGCGCCAGGCGCCCGACGTCATTCTCATGGGCGAAATCCGCGACCGCGAGACCATGGAGCACGCGGTGGCCTTTGCCGAGACCGGCCACCTGTGCATGGCCACCCTGCACGCCAACAGCGCCAACCAGGCGCTGGACCGGATCATCAACTTCTTCCCCGAAGAGCGCCGTCCGCAGCTGCTGATGGACCTGTCGCTGAACCTGCGCTCGCTGGTCTCGCAGCGCCTGATTCCCACCGAGGACGGGCGCGGCCGCGTGGCGGCGGTGGAAATTCTCCTGAACACGCCGCTGATCTCCGACCTGATCCTCAAGGGCGAGGTGGGCGAGATCAAGGAGATCATGAAGAAGAGCCGCAACCTGGGCATGCAGACCTTCGACCAGGCGCTGTACGACCTGTTCGAGAACCACGCCATCTCGTTCGACGACGCGATCCGCAATGCGGACTCGGCCAACGACCTGCGGCTGCAGATCAAGCTCAACAGCCAGCGTGCGCGTTCGACCGACCTGGCGGCGGGGACTGAGAACTTCGCGATCATTTAGCCCCCCGGCTTTTCACGCCCTTCGGGCGTGTAACGCCACCCCCCGAGGGGGAGACCCCACCTGGGGCCCGGCGAAGCCGGTTCCCCGGTGCGTTGCTGGGGTGGGTCGGCTCGCTTTGCCTTGCCTTGCCTTGCGGCCGGGTGCGGGTGACCTCGCGCGATAAGCTCTGGTCATGAGCACGATTCAAACCAAAACCTATTCCCCGACGCCTTCGCGGCAGGTCGCTTTCCTGGGCCTGGGCGTGATGGGCTATCCGATGGCGGGGCACCTGGCGCGCGCGGGCCATGGCGTCACGGTCTACAACCGCACGGCGGGCAAGGCTGCGGCCTGGTGCGCACAGCTGGCGGACGCGGCGGTGAAGCCGCGCTCGGGCGCCACGCCGCGCGAGGCGGCCGCGGGGGTCGACATCGTCTTTTCCTGCGTGGGCAATGACGACGACTTGCGCTCGGTGGCGCTGGGCGACGACGGCGCGTTTGCCGGCATGAAGCCCGGCGCTGTCTTCGTGGACCACACCACGGCGTCGGCCAACGTGGCGCGCGAGCTGTCGGCCGCGGCCCGCGAGCGCGGCCTGCAGTTCGTGGATGCGCCGGTGTCCGGCGGCGAGGCCGGTGCGCAGAACGGCGTGCTGACGGTGATGTGCGGCGGGGAGGCGGCGGCCTTCGACACGATGAAGCCGGTGGCCGAGGCCTATTCGCGCGCCGTCACGCTGCTGGGCGCCAGCGGTGCGGGGCAACTGGCAAAGATGGTCAATCAGATTGCCGTGGCGGGGGTGGTGCAAGGCCTGTCGGAAGCCATTGCCTTCGGCCAGCGCGCCGGGCTGGACATGCAGGCCGTGCTCGGCGTCATCGGCAAGGGCGCCGCCCAGAGCTGGCAGATGGACAACCGCGGCAAGACGATGATCGAAGACAAGTTCGACTTCGGCTTTGCGGTGGACTGGATGCGCAAGGACCTGGGCCTGGTGCTGGACGAGGCACGCCACAACGGCGCCCGCCTGCCGGTGACGGCGCTGATCGACCAGTTCTATGCCGACGTGCAGAAGGCCGGCGGCCAGCGCTGGGACACCTCCAGCCTCATCACCCGCCTGCGCTGACAGCGCCCAGGCGCCGGCGCCGCGGCGTCAGCGCACCGGCGTGGTGAATGCGCCGCCGTCGGCAGGCGCCGCCCCCGGTGCCGCAGGCGCACTACCGCTGCCGGCAGCCGGCAGCGGCTCCATGGGCGGCAGGGGCACCCTGGAAGACGAAGAGGACGACGGGGAAGACGACGAGGACGTGCTGGTGCCGCCGGACGTGGCGGCCTTGATGTATTCGGGCGATACCACTTCCACCAGCAGCACCACCTTGCGCACGCCGTCCACTCCGCGGGTGATCTCGCTCGCGCGGTCGGTTTCCTGCCGGGTGGCAATGCCCATGAGGTAGACCACGCTGCGCTCGGTGGTTACCTTGAAGGTGTTGCCGAAGATGTCGTTCTGGTCGAGCAGCGAGGCCTTGACCTTGCTGGTGATGAAGGTGTCGTTGGAGCGGTCGGCAATGTTGCTGCCCTGCCC
>JAFECZ010000355.1 GCA_018241905.1 Pseudomonadota bacterium | reverse complement strand
GGCCCGGGGTCTTCTGGCGCGGCGCGCGCTTGATGGCGCTCTTGAAGCGCAAGTTGCCGAAGCCGCCGTCGCCACCCTTGGCAATGGTCAGGCGCTCGCCCGCCTGAAGCAGTTCGAACAACACCTCGCCGCTCTCGGCGTCGGAGATGATGGTGCCCACCGGCATGCGCAGCGTGATGTCGTCGCCGGCCGCGCCGAACATGTCCGAGCCCATGCCGTGCTGGCCGCGCTTGGCCTCGTGCCTGCGCGAGAAGCGAAAATCGACGAGTGTGTTGAGGTTGGGGTCGGCCACTGCGAACACGTGGCCGCCGCGCCCGCCGTCCCCGCCATCGGGGCCGCCGAACTCCTTGTACTTCTCATGACGGAACGACACGCAGCCGTTGCCGCCATCGCCGGCGGCGATGTCGATGAAGGCTTCGTCAACGAACTTCATGAGCTACTTTCCAAGTTTACAAATAAGAAAGCCCCGCCAGGCGGGGCTTCGGGGTTCACGACCGAGGTGACCGGGCTTTAAGCCGCGGGGGTCACGGTGACCGTGTGCTTGTTCAGCGAACCCTTGGTGCTGAACGACACGTGGCCGTCGACCAGCGCGTACAGGGTGTGGTCCTTGCCCACGCCGACGTTGGTGCCGGGGTGGAATTGCGTGCCGCGCTGGCGCACGATGATCGAGCCTGCGCTGATCAGTTCGCCGCCGAAGGCCTTCACGCCGAGCATCTTGGGCTTGGAATCGCGCCCGTTTCGCGTAGAGCCGCCGCCTTTTTTCTGTGCCATGGTGTCCGCTCCTTAGCCGGCGATCGCGCCGATTTGCAGTTCGGTGAACTGCTGGCGATGGCCTTGACGTTTCTGATAGTGCTTGCGACGGCGCATCTTGAAGATGCGAACCTTGTCGTGCTTGCCGTGCGACAGCACCGTGGCCGTCACCGTTGCGCCGGACACCAGGGGCGTACCGACCTTGATTTCACTGCCGTTGCCGACAGCCAGAACCTGGTCGATCACGATTTCCTGGCCAACGTCCGCAGCAATCTGTTCTACTTTGATTTTCTCGCCGGAAGCAACGCGATACTGCTTGCCACCGGTTTTTATGACCGCGTACATGTTTAACCTCTTGGAATGGGAAGCGCCCTTGGGACGTGGCACGAAGCCAGCACAGGACGCCTCTCGTGAGTCTTCGCGGACGAATTTCCACGAAGCCCAATATTCTAGCACGAAGCGCCCTCTTGGCCACCCTGGGCCGCTACGCCCGCCAAGAGCACGGCCAGGGGCATGAGGGGCCCTCCCTATAATTGATGGCTACCGATGGGCTTCGCGCCCACTTCCCTCCACCCTCCTCCGGCGCCCGGCGCCCTGCGACTTGCCAGTTTCCGCTGCAACCAATACCGCGTCCGTGCTCGGCCTCGTGGCCGACGACATGGCCGAAGTCGACCGCGTCATCGCCAAGCGCCTGGACACGGGCGTGCCGCTTGTCAGCGAGGTCTCGCGCTACATCATCTCCGCCGGCGGCAAGCGCCTGCGGCCTGCGCTGCTGCTGTTGATGAGCCGTGCCCTCGGCTACCAGGGGACGCAGCACTTCAACCTGGCGGCGGTGGTCGAGTTCATCCACACGGCCACGCTGCTGCACGACGACGTGGTGGACGAATCCACGCTGCGACGCGGCCGCCCCACGGCCAACGAGTCCTTCGGCAACCCGGCCAGCGTGCTGGTGGGCGACTTCCTCTATTCACGGGCCTTCCAGATGATGCTGGACGCCAACGACATGCGCGTGATGGAGATCCTGGCCGAAGCCACCAACATCATTGCCGAAGGCGAAGTGCTGCAGCTCATGAACATGCACGACGCCAGCCTGGACGAAGCGGCGTACCTGCGCGTGATCCGCTCCAAGACGGCCAAGCTCTTCGAGGCCAGCACCCGCCTGGCCGCCGTGCTGGCCAAGGCGCCGCCCCATGTGGAAGAGGCCTGCGCCACCTACGGCCAAGCGTTGGGCACCGCCTTCCAGGTCATCGACGACGTGCTCGACTACGCAGGCGATGCAAGCGAAACCGGCAAGAACCTGGGCGACGATCTGCGTGAAGGCAAGACCACGCTTCCGCTCATCCTCGCGATGCAGCGCGGCACTGCCGAGCAGCGCGCCCTGATCAAGGCCGCCATCGAGGCCGGCGACACCACGCAGCTGTCGCAGATCGTTGCCATCGTGAAGGAAACCGGCGCACTCGAAGCCACGCGCGCAGCGGCAGCGGCAGAAGCGCAACGTGCGATTGATGCACTTCCTTCATTTGCGCGCAATCAACACGCCGAAGGTTTGCTACAATTAGCGGCTCAGCTGACTGAGCGACGCGCCTGAAGCAAAAACACAAGGCCGCTTTCTCAATTCACTGCACTTCGGGGTGTAGCTTAGCCTGGTAGAGCGCTACGTTCGGGACGTAGAGGCCGGAGGTTCGAATCCTCTCACCCCGACCAGGATTTCTTCAAGCAACTTAGCTTCCGCGCCATGCGGAATGCCTGCCTAAAACTTAGGCAAAACAGGCAAGTTGCTCCAAATTTGTTCCAAATCGGTCGGTTCACGGGTTCGTTGCCCTTCGCGCAATTGCGCTCCGACGACCACCATCTCCCACCTGCTTCACAGCAGCCCTTGGCATTAAGGGCTGTGCGAGCGTTTTAGCTAAAGCGTTCCCGGCAAGTGCGCTCGCTACACGGGTCTCCAGCAACTTTTTTTGGAGATTCCTAGACGGCAGATTTGACCAACCGCAGCCCGTACGTCGTCAGCGTCGCACGTCACCCCAAACTCAAGCGCACCTTTGCCTTCAGCCGCAAGGACCAGGCCCAGCAGTACATCAGCAACCTGCATGCGCCGCAGCCGAGAAACCGGTCGGCGCTATTCGCTCATCGCGCGTACGCGCGCCCTTCTTCCCAAGCCTGCGCCATCTGCTCCCGCAGCGCCGCGGTGATGCGCGTATCGCCCTTGGCTTCATCCAGGGTCTTGCCCATGGCATCTGCTATCCGGGCAATCACATCGGCGGGCTGAGCGACACCACACACGCGGCGGCCGAAATCCGCCAGTTCCTCTGTCGTCGGATAGGCCTTCGTCTGGTGCTTGCCGGCGAACAACTTCAGCGCAAGTGTGCGGTCTTCAAGCTCCGGCCCACCCGGCGACTGGGTGTACTTGTAGATGGAGGTCGTCACGACATCGAACATCGGGGCCAGCCACACCTCCTCGCGCGAGCGGTAGAGCAACCCGAAGTTCTTGAGGTGCGCATTACCGTTGCGGACCATGATGGAAAAGGCAACCTGCTCGAAGAAGCGATGCAGGTTGCTGCTGTGAAGCTGGAACTGGCGCAGCAACTCGGCGACACGCTGGTAGCTGCCCTGATACTTGCGGTCCGACAGGATGTCACGCACCCGCAGGCCCGCCAGGGCCGCGATGTCTTCAAAGCCGAGCCGCTCTACCCGGCCCTCGGCGTGGGCGACCAAGTCAAAGCGGTCCAAGACCAGCATCTGGCCATCGTCGGACAACTCGAACGACGGTACATCGATGCCCGCGTGCCTGGCAGCCGTCAGACACAGATATTCGTTAGCCGCCAACCCGGGGTAGGCAGCGCTGGCCGCCTTGACGATGAGTGAGGGGATGGGCACCGTCGGACGGTCTGGCACCATGATTTTGGGCTGCATGCCTGCGATGCCCGCGCCCGTGCTCAAGTAGGCAGCCACCAGCTCACTGAACACCTCGGGCGTGTACTTCGTGCTCAGCAATTCGCCCTTGCTCAACGTCCGCGGCAAGGAGGGCTCAGGCTGGTCGGGCAGGTTGTAGCCCAGCCGACCAATCCCATTGCGCCCAACCAAGGCCAGCATGTGCATCGGCGTCATCGGCTGCTTCGGGAACAGCTCCCGAATCCTCATGAACAGGTCGCCTTCGGGAAGGTTCTGGTCCATCGGGGGAAACAGGTCGCCATCCTGCCAGGTGAGGCTCTGACTGGGCGGCATCAGCAGCGCCACTGCCGGCTGGTCAGGTTCCGGCGCCAAGTACCGAAATTCGTAGGTCGATGCCCGGAGCAATTGACCCGCCTGGACAGCGTCTCCGATGGAGACGTGCAGAAGACGAATCTTCTCAGGGAGCATCGTCGTCGTCCTGGAACCGAGCAGCGACTTCGCTCGCGGACGGCAAGCCAGCCCGCTCCAGCCGCAGCGCCAGACCGAGGGCTCCCAGCACAGCAAGCAATGAAGACACTGTGGAGTCTTCCCCCGCTTCGAGCCGGTAGATGACCTCCCGAACTTTGCCCGCCTTCACGGCGAGCTCGGACTTGCTCATCCCCAGGGCTTCACGCTGCTCTCGCAACTGACGACCTAATTCATCCGGCAATCTCACTTTGTCAGTCATGACTGACATCATACGGTCTAACCGGCAATTTTGTCAGTCATAGCTGACATGCTTCGTCGGAGACAGTCAATGCAAGCTATGTCTTGCATTCGGCTCATTTATCAGGGATTCTGCAAGGCATAACTTGCACTATCGAACCAACCTCAATCACAGGTGCCTGCAGGAGACCAAGCGGACATGCCAGCCGAATGAGAAGAACAAAGCGCGCGGACACCCCTTTCAACTACGTCCCACCGGGACAAAACCGCGAGCTCGGACATCAGATTCCTGTCTGTCAAAACAAAAACCCGGCTCCTTGCGGAGTCGGGCTTTTTGTTTTGTTCTGCCTTCTCAGGCTCGGCCCTGGTGGACCGAGTGCAGGCTCGGCCCTGGTGGACCGAGTGCAGCACGATCAACGGCTGGGCTTGAAGGCTCGCTTGAACGGCTGGCCGTCGCGTTGGGCAAAGCTGCGCGCGCCGCCGCCGTTGCCACGATGAGCGCCATCGCGCTGCTGGAAGCCGTCACGGCGCTGGCCGTCGCCGCGATGGGCGTTGTCACCCCAGCCGGCCTTGCGGCCGTAGCCGCCGCCTTCGTCGCGCGGGCCACCATGGCCGCGGCCACCGCCGAACCCGTTGCCGTTGCCGCCGCCGAAGCCGTTACCGTTGCCACCGCCAAAGCCCTGGCGATGTTCGCCAAAGCCACCGCCCGAACGCTGGCCACCGCCACCGAACTTGCGATCACGCGAGTGGTGCTCGCGGTTTTCGCGGCCGCGGCCGCCGAAGTCGCCATGCGGGCGCGACTGCGGGAAGCGCTGCTGCGGCTCCAGGCCCGGAATGACTTCCGCCTTGAATTGCTGGCGCGAATACGCTTCGATGTCGAAGATCTTGCGGCGGTCGCGGAACTCGGCAAAGGTCACGGCCAGGCCCTGGCGGCCGGCCCGGCCGGTGCGGCCGATGCGGTGCGTGTAGTCCTCGGCCTTCATCGGCAGGCCGAAGTTGAACACGTGGGTGATGGTGGGCACGTCGATGCCGCGCGCCGCCACGTCGGTGGCCACGAGGATCTGCACCTGGCCGTTGCGCAGCGCCATCAGGCGGCGGTTGCGCAGACCCTGGCTCAGGGCGCCGTGCAAGGCCACGGCCGAGAAGCCATCCTGCTGCAGGTCGTTGGCCAGGCCGTCGCACTCCACCTGCGTGCTGGCGAAGACGATCGCCTGGTTGATGCTGGTGTCGCGCAGCCAGTGGTCCAGCAGCTTGCGCTTGTGCTGGGCGTTGTCGGCCCAGAACAGCTTCTGCTGGATGTTGGCGTGCTTCTC
>JAFECZ010000354.1 GCA_018241905.1 Pseudomonadota bacterium | reverse complement strand
TGCTGCCGTGGTGGGACATGCTGTTTCGCACCGCCAACTTCGAGGACCGCTACGACCCCACCGGCATCCGGGACCAGGTCGAGCCCGATGCGCAAGGCCGCGTTCGCGACTACGGACAAGGCTTCTGGTCGCAGCAGTGGCTGGGTCTCATGCGGCTGGCCGGCCGGGCCTGACTTTCCGGGCGGGGCGCCACATCTGCACGCGCTATCCTCGGCGCCGATGCGACTCCTTCTCGACTCCTTCTGGCGGGCCGTTGCCTACTGCCTGCATCCGCGCGTGATCGTGCTGTCGGCCGCACCGCTGGTGCTGATGGCGGTGATTGCGGCTGGCCTGGGCTATTTCTACTGGGACCCGGCGGTGGCCTGGATGCGCGAGGCGCTCGATGCCTGGCCGATCCTCTCCAGCCTGTGGGGCTGGATCGAGCGCGCCGGCGCCAGCGACGTGAAGGCGGTGCTGGCGCCGCTGGCGGTGGTGTTTGCCGCCACGCCGGTGATCGTGGTGCTGTCGCTGCTGATCGTCTCGGGCCTGATGGCGCCGGCCCTCACGCGGCTGGTGGCGCAGCGGCGCTTTCCGGCGCTCGAGCAAAAGAAGGGTGCCTCCTTCATCCTCAGCGTTTTCCGCTCGCTGGGCATGACCGTTCTGGCCTTGCTTGCGCTCGTCGTTTCCGTGCCGCTGTGGCTGGTGCCGCCGCTGGTGCTGGTGCTGCCGCCCATCATCTGGGGCTGGCTGACCTACCAGGTGATGAGTTTCGATGCCCTGGCCGAGCATGCCAACGCCGAGGAGCGCAAGACGCTGCTGCGCGCCCATCGCTGGCCCTTGTTCGGCATCGGCATCCTGTGCGGCCTGCTGGGCGCGGCGCCCAGCGTGGTCTGGGCCTCGGGACTCCTGTTCGCCGCAGCCTTCTTCGTGCTGGTGCCGCTGGCCATCTGGATCTACACGCTGGTGTTCGCCTTCTCGGCCCTGTGGTTTGCACACTATTGCCTGGACGCGCTGGCCCAGTTGCGCGCGGCCCGGGCGGCGGCCGAACCGCCGCCGGGCAACCTGCCCGCCATCGAGATCGACCCGGCCGCCGCCGCCCAATGGGGAGCCCCCTGATGAGTCAAGACAACACGAATCCGCAACAACGCTTCGGCCTGATCGTCATCGGCGACGAGATCCTGTCGGGCAAGCGCATCGACAAGCACATGCCCAAGGTGATCGAGCTGCTGGCCGCGCGCGGCCTGGCGCTGAATTGGGCCGAATACGTGGGCGACGATCCGCAGCGCATCACGGCCGCGCTGGTGCGTGCATTCGCATCGAACGACGTGGTGTTTTCCACCGGCGGCATTGGCGCCACGCCGGACGACCACACCCGCCAGTGCGCCGCCGCCGCCCTGGGCGTGCCGCTGGCGCTGCACCCGCAGGCCGAGGCGCTGATCCGCGAGCGCATGCAGGACACGGCGCGCGAGCAGGGCGTGCCCTACGAACCCGACCGGCCGGACAACATCCACCGCCTGAACATGGGCGTGTTCCCACAAGGCGCGGACATCATCCGCAACCCTTACAACAAGATCCCGGGATTTAGCGTCAAGAAGGTGCATTTTGTGCCCGGTTTCCCGGTGATGGCCTGGCCGATGATCGAGTCCGTGCTCGAAGACCGCTACGCGCACCTTTTTGCGGCGGTCGGGCTGAGCGAAAAATCCGTGATCGTCTTCGGCGCCATGGAGGCCACCCTGACCCCGCTGATGCTGTCCATCGAAAAGCGTTTCGGGGGCATCAAGGTGTTCAGTCTTCCCAGCGTGGACCATCCGGTTTACGGCCGGCACATCGAACTGGGCGTCAAAGGTGATCCGCAGCAGATCGAAGCGGCCTACACTCTGCTGCTCGAAGGTTTGCACGGCTTTGACGCGAAGCTGGGTCCCGAATTGGTGCGGTAATTCGCGAAGCACCAAGTTGGCGATTAATAGCACTAAGTTGGTGCATTGAGTCCGCGCGCCTGCCCGGCAAACCCCCCGATCCAGTGGCACAGAACCTGCATTCCTTGCCTCAACGTTTCCTCACCACCCATCCAACCAGGAGAATTTGATGGCCAAGACCGTCGCCGATGTACTCAAACTCGTCAAGGAAAACGAGGTCAAGTTCGTCGACTTCCGCTTCACCGACACCCGCGGCAAGGAGCAGCACGTCACCGTGCCGGTGTCGCACTTTGACGAAGACAAGTTCTCGGCTGGCCACGCCTTCGACGGTTCGTCCATCGCCGGCTGGAAGGGCATCGAAGCCTCCGACATGCTGCTGATGCCCGACCCGAACACGGCCGTCATCGACCCCTTCTTCGAGGAAACCACCCTCAACCTGACCTGCGACGTGCTGGAGCCGGCCGACGGCAAGCCCTACGACCGCGACCCGCGTTCCATCGCCAAGAAGGCCGAGGCCTACCTGAAGGCTTCGGGCCTGGGCGACACCGCATTCTTCGGTCCCGAACCCGAATTCTTCATCTTCGACGACGTGCGCTGGAAGGCCGACATGTCGGGCAGCTTCGTGGAAATCGACGTTGACGAAGCCCCCTGGAACACCGGCAAGAAGTACGAAAGCGGCAACTCCGGCCACCGTCCCACCGTCAAGGGCGGCTACTTCCCGGTGCCCCCGGTCGACAGCACGCAAGACATCCGCGCCGAGATCTCGCTGGTGCTCGAGTCGCTGGGCATCCCGGTCGAAGTGTTCCACCACGAAGTGGCCGGCGCCGGCCAGAACGAAATCGGCACCAAGTTCAGCACGCTGGTCGAGCGCGCCGACTGGACCCAGAAGATGAAGTACGTCATCTGGAACGTCTGCCACGCCTACGGCAAGACCGCCACCTTCATGCCCAAGCCCATCCAGGGCGACAACGGCTCGGGCATGCACGTGCACCAGTCGATCTGGAAGGACGGCAAGAACCTGTTCGCCGGCGACGGCTACGCAGGCCTGTCGGACACGGCCCTGTACTACATCGGCGGCATCATCAAGCACGCCCGCGCGCTCAACGCCATCACCAACCCCGGCACCAACAGCTACAAGCGCCTGGTGCCCGGCTTCGAAGCCCCGGTGAAGCTGGCCTACTCGGCCAAGAACCGCTCGGCCTCGATCCGCATCCCGTTCGTGGCCAACCCCAAGGGCCGCCGCATCGAAGCGCGCTTCCCCGATCCGCTGGCCAACCCCTACCTGTGCTTCTCGGCCCTGCTGATGGCCGGCCTGGACGGCATCGAGAACAAGATCCACCCGGGCGAAGCCGCCACCAAGGACCTGTACCACCTGCCGCCGGAAGAAGACGCGCTGGTGCCCACCGTGTGCCACAGCCTCGACCAGGCGCTGGAGTACCTCGACAAGGGCCGTTCGTTCCTGACCAAGGGCGGCGTGTTCACCGACGCCTTCATCGATGCCTACATCGACCTGAAGATGCAGGAAGTGACGCGCTTCCGCATGGCGCCGCACCCGGTCGAGTTCGACATGTACTACTCGCTGTAAGAAGCGCGCGATCTTCGTAAGAAGAAAGAAGGACGGCCCAGGCCGTCCTTTGTTTTTTGTGGGGGCATTGCCTCTGGCGCGGGAACCGAATTGCATCAAAATGCGTCGATTGCCGTACGCTCGACCCAAGATCATGAAGACACGTCACTACTCGCTCCTGATGGCTGCCTCGCTTGCCGCACTGGCCGTTGCACCCGCTCATGCGCAAAGCGGCAAGGTCTGGCGCTGCGGCAACGAATACACCAACAACGCCACCGTGGCGCAGCAGCGCGGCTGCAAGGTCATGGAAGGCGGCAACGTCACGGTGGTGCAGTCGTCGCGGCCCTACGTGGCGTCCAACAACAACAGCGGCAGTTCCGGCAGCAGCAGCGGCGCGCGTTCGCCGGCTGGCAGCCCGCGCGTGGAAAGCGCCGACCAGCGCGCCCGCGACAACGATGCGCGCGCCGTGCTCGAGTCCGAGTTGCGCAAGGCCGAGTCCAAGCAGACCGAACTGCTCAAGGAATACAACAACGGCCAGCCCGAGAAGCAGGGCAGCGAGGCCAAGAACTACCAGAAGTACCTCGACCGGGTGGGCGAGATGAAGGCGCAGATCGACCGCAACGAAAGCGACATCGCCGGCATCCGCCGCGAACTGGGTCGCATGTCGCCGCCTGCTGCGGCGTCCACGCAGAACTGATGGCGTTCGCGCCTTGCCGCAAGCCGAGGCCCTGACATGGCATTCGGCAAGACCTCCGCGCCTGCCAGGCGCTTCCAGGCCTTCGACCTGCTCGCCACGCTGATCGCGGTGGTCAAGGGCGACGGCTCGGTGCTGTTTGCCAATGCAGCCCTCGAAGATGCGCTGGGTACGTCGCGCCGCACGCTGGAAGGCTCGCAATTCGGCGCCTGCTTCAGCGAGCCCAACGTGCTGCGCACAGCCATCGACGGCGCCCGCGCCCACGACTTCGCCACCCTGCGCTACGAGGCCTTCCTGCGCCGGGTCAACCACGAGCTGCTGCCCGTTCTGGTGACGCTGGCGCAGTCGGACAAGGCGGGCGAGCTGGTCGTGGAGATGTCGGTGCTGGAGCAGCAGGTGCGCCAGGACCGCGAGGAACGCCTGCTGGACCAGGCCAAGGCCAACAAGGAGCTGATCCGCAACCTGGCCCACGAGATCAAGAACCCGCTGGGCGGCATCCGCGGGGCCGCGCAGCTGCTGCAGATGGAAGTGGAGTCGCGCGACCTGGTGGAGTACACGCAGGTCATCATCCATGAGGCCGACCGGCTGCAGACGCTGGTGGACCGCCTGCTGGCGCCGCACCGCAAGCCGCACGTGGTGGGCGACGTGAACATCCACGAGGTCTGCGAGCGGGTGCGCTCGGTCATCCTGGCGGAGTTTTCGCGCGACCTGCACATCGAGCGCGACTTCGACCCTTCCATTCCCGAGTTCCGGGGCGACCGCGAGCAGCTCATCCAGGCCACGCTCAACATCGCCCACAACGCTGCGCAGGCGCTGGCCGAGCGCCGCGCTGCCGGCGACGCGCAGATCACTTTCAAGACGCGGGTGGCGCGGCAGGTGATCTTCAACAAGCAGTGGTATCGATTGGCACTGGAATTGCATGTCATCGACAATGGACCGGGTGTGCCGGATGCCATCAAGGACCGGATCTTCCTTCCGCTCGTTTCCGGGCGGGAGGGCGGAACCGGTCTTGGACTGACACTGGCACAGACTTTCGTGCAACAGCACCATGGGGTGATCGAGTGCGACAGCGTTCCGGGCCGAACCGATTTCAAGATATTGATACCGCTGCCTTGACCCGCTCTTGGGGGAAGGCGGCAAGCCGACAAGGAACCCAATGAAGCCGATCTGGATAGTTGACGACGACCAATCGATCCGCTTCGTTCTCGAGAAGGCGCTGCTGCGCGAAGAGCTGCCCACCCGCAGCTTCACCAACACGCGCGAGGTGCTGGCCGCACTGGAAGCCGCCACCGACGACGACAGCCAGGGCCCGCAGGTTCTGGTGAGCGACATCCGCATGCCCGGAGGTTCCGGCCTGGACCTGCTGGAGAAGATCAAGCAGAAGCACCCGGGCCTGCCGGTCATCATCATGACCGCGTACTCCGACCTGGACAGCGCGGTGTCCGCCTTCCAGGGTGGCGCCTTCGAATACCTGCCCAAGCCCTTCGACCTGCCGCGCGCCGTGGAGCTCATCCGCCGCGCGGTGGAC
>JAFECZ010000353.1 GCA_018241905.1 Pseudomonadota bacterium | reverse complement strand
AGCCGTGCAACAGGTCGCGCACGTTCCAGTTGACCACGATGATGCTGATCTGTTCGGTTCTCATGTTTTCTTCAATAGGGGCGCGCCCGTTCGCTGCGCCATGTGGAGACACGGTTGCTGTGCAGGGGGTGCATGGCGGGGACTCAATCGGCCCCTCCAGCGCTGTTGCCTGCCTGAGGCACCGGCATGACGCGCGAAGGCGCCGCTGCCACCACGGCGCCGGGCGGCACATCGCGCATGACGGTGCAAGCGGGACCGAGCCTGGCGCCGTCACCGATGCGCACCGCGCCCAGCACGATGGACCGCACGGCCATGACAATGTTGTCTCCCAAGACGGGCAAGCCCGGGCCCGCGCCGACGTCGTCATCGTTGAAGCCGCCGCCCACGCCGCCGTGACCCATCATGGTGAAGTTCTCGCCAATGCGACCGCAAAGCACGACCTCGCCATGGCCGAGCAGGCAGCCGCCGCCAATGGAGGTGGAAGGCGGGATGTCCATGCCGGTGACATACCGGTTGATCAAGAACATCAGATTGGCGAGGTTGCGCCACCCTCGCAGGTAGGCATAGCGGTAGGTGCGATAGGCAAGGAGACCCAGGGTTGCGGGCAAGAGCAGCCAGAAGATCTTCTTGGGCAGCGAGACGTGCTCGCCCATCAACGGGCGGTAGCGCGCGAAATCCCGGCGCATCAGCTCTCGCGTCTGCGCCCAGCTGAGCGGTGCATCCAGGGTTGGCTTCGACATGGGGGGCGACGGATTTCTCATGGACGTGTGCGCTCGGTTCCCCCGAGCCCCTTCGAGCGGCGGTGCGCGCGATGCCGGTCCATGACTTCGAGATAGAAGCGCTCCTGCAGGTCTGCGGCGGCATTCCAGTCCCAGCGTGTCGCATGCCGGCGCGCGCTCTCGCCCAGCGCGGCCAGTTGCGGCAACGGGAGTTCCAGCAGCTCGCACATGGCCGCGGCGTAGGCGTCGACGTCGAATGGCTCCACGCGCAGGCTCGACGGCGAAGCAACTTCGTTCATCGGCGCCAGGTTCCAGATGACTGCCAGCCGCGACGCCGCATTCGCCTCGGCAATCGTCATGCCGAAGGTTTCCGTGCGCGAGGGAATCACGACGAATCGGCAGCTCTCGAGCAAGGCCTGCTGCGTCGCGCCGTCATAGGGGCCCATCACGCGTACCCAGCGTTGCAGCCCAAACTGGTCGATCAGGGACTGCAATGCCTCGGGCTCCTGCACCGTTCCGGCGAGCACGAGTTCTTCACGAAGGTGTTCAGGTACGCGCGCATAAGCGGCAAGCAGGAGATCGATGCCTTTCGCGGCAATCTCCATCCGGCCCATGTAGAGAATGCCCTTGCCGGGCCGCACCGGCACCTGGAACAGGCCATCGTCGACACCATTGCCAATGACGCGGAAGTGACCTGCAGGATGGCGTTTCTCGAGCCGCACGCGCATCTGGTCTGTCAGTACGACGAAGTTGTCATACAGCCGAACGCCCCACTCCTCGCCCCAGTGGAATGGCAGCTTGAGCCTGCGGGTGTAGGCGCGCGCGAAGAACCACTGCACCGAGGCGATGAGGGGGCGATCCCGGCGACGAAACAGCGGCGTCCAGGTTGCCGAGGCAGGCGGCATGAAGTCCTCCACCAGCAGGTCGTGGTCGAACGCACGCACGGCGCGGGGCAGCGACATCAGATAGGTGATGTGATGCGAAGACCCGTGATTTCGGACTTTGCGGCCCAAGCGCAAGTAGCGAATGCCGTCGCGATGAAGTTCGGGTGTGGAGCCTTCGAACGTCGGTGTCAGCACGGTGATCTCGTGCCGACGTGCCAGCCTGCGGTAGATTTCATAGGTCCTGACCGGGCCGCCGCCAGACAGCGGATTGTCCATGTCGTCAGGATCGAGGTGGAGAATTCGCATCGATGCGTACCAAGTGCTAGCCGCGACGTCCCAGCAATGCCATGCCGGCGCGGAAGTCATGCAGAAAGTTCTTGCCCAACGCGCCGCTCAAGGCGGCAGCGCCCACGTAGGCCGCCAGGCCCGAAAATGCAGCCACCGCCGGGCCCCTGCCAAGCGTGGCGAACACAACGCCCAGGCCCACGGCGCAGGCCATGGCCGCCTGCGTCATGTAGAGCCATGGGGACGGCAGGCTCAAGGTCCGGCGAGCCCATCTCAGGCGCATGACGACACGCGCCGTCAATCCGATGTTGATCGCCAGCGCAGCCCCACTCGGGCCAAACTTCGGCACCAGCATGACCAAAGCCACGGCGAGGGCGACGAGACCAACCGTCAATGCGCGAAGGTCGTCCTCTTGCGCACGAACCGCCTGCATGGTCGATGACAGAACGACATCGATCGTCATGACGGCGGCCGCAAGGGTCAGCCAGACCAGCACGTCCGCGGCGCCTGCCATGTCCGGCCGGTACAGCAGGCCGATCACGGGCCGGGCGAATGCCGCGGCGGGCACGGTCAAGCCGAGGCCTGCGGTCAGTCCGGCGCGCAGCGTCAGACTCAAGGTTCCCGGAATGCGCTCGGGCGCGTCCACGTACTGACGCGCCAGCACGGGCATGATCACCAGCGCGGCCACGCTCGGCAGCATCTGCGCTGCATCGTAGAGACGCGATGCAGCGGCGTAGATGGCCACATCGCGCAGGTCGCGCGTCTGATAGAGCACGATCACGTCCAATCGGGTAACCAGGGCCGCAACCACCGCGATACCCAGGAAAACGGGCACTTCGTTCCAGTTGCGCCTTTGCAGCGCAGCGGACCATTGCCCCAGCCGCGGAACAGGAATGCTCGGGTGGAACACGTAGATGACAGCCGACAGACAGCGCCCCGCGAGAAATGCGAGGAACACACCATCGAGCCCATGCCCCAGATGCACGATCGCGATCGACAAGATGGTTCGGAACAATGACTCGACGAAATTGACGCGTGTCACGTCCCTCACGCGTTCTCGTCCGAGCAAGGTGCACTCCGCCACCAGGATCCAGGCACTCGGCAACAGCGACAGCCCGACCAGCCAGTACGCAGGAACAAACTCTTCGTGACGCGACAGGTGGCCGCAAGCGCCGACGCCGAGCATCAGCGCCACGCTGATGGGTGCGGCAAATGCCAGTGCGTTGCTGACCTCTGCGGGCAAGTCGCCAACCGACACCGCGGCGCGGCGCACCAGCGCCACCGACAAGCCGAGCATCGACATCTGCGAAAGAATCAGGAAGACGCTCGTCAGCAGGGAGAATGCCCCGAGGGCTCCGGCGTCCATCTTGCGCGCCAGCACCCAGAACAATCCATAGTTCAACGCAGCCGTCGCGAGCCGCCCGCCCATGGCCGACACAATCGAATGCACGATTCGGGGCAAGGTCATTCGCGTACCTTGCGATTCTTTGCCTGCAGGCTGATCGCTTGCAGAACACCCGCGCAAGTCCAGAAGAGGAACACGCGAATGTCGGCGTAGTAGTTGTCGGAGTTGAAGAACAGCGCCTGTCCGACGATGGCCGCCGAGAGGCCGACGGCCAGCGCGAAAGACTCGGGGTCGCGCCAATCTTCCAGCGGCCAGGGCAGGCGGGCCACACGCCAGAGCAAGTAGGCGAAGAACGCGGTCACCGGCACGCCCAGTTCGGCGGCCAGCAGCAGGTAGTGGTTGTGCACGACCAGCTGGTGCAGCGCCAACTGGTAGTCGGAAGTCACCGTCGCAAAGAGCGGCGGGCTGTAGCCGTAGGCGGCTCGGTTGTAGTCGCCGAAGCCCACGCCGATCCAGGCGTTGTCCTTGATGATGGACCACGCCATGTCCGCCAGGAGAATCCGCGACTCGAGCGAGCGCGCGTCCGGCGCCGTCAGCCGCAGAAGGAGGTTCGGATAGACGATGACGGTCGCCACGGCACACAGGACGGTCGCGCCCAGAAGCAAGCGCAGTTGTTGCGGGGTGATGATCCCGCGCCGGTAATAGACGGTGACGACGACCAAGGACGCCAGCGCGGCGGCGACCCAGCCGCCGCGAGAAAGCGTGGCCAGCAGTGCCGCGCCGGCGGCGCCCGCGACCAAGAATGCCGTCCACCACACCCTGGCCGGCAGGCGCCTCGGGCCGACCAGTACCAAGGCCATGGCCGGCGGCAGCACGATGACGAGGTAGTGCGCCAGCGCATTCGGATGGCCCATGAACCCCGGGGGTCGAAACACGCCGCTGCCGCCAAGATCGACGGTCCCACCTGCCGCCATGGGCTTGATGCCCGGCAATTCGAGTTGCGACTTCGTGACGACCTGGGCGGCGGCGTATGCAACCGTCAGCAAGAGTACGGCCACCGATGCACGCAGCACGAGCCGCACATCCGAAGCAGTCCTGATGGTGTGGGACGCCACATAAAAGGCCAGCAATGCCAACGAATAGGAGGCGGCACTGGCGAGCGAGAGGACGCCTTGCGGCGAGCCCACGCTGCGCAGCCAGATGAAGACCGCGTAGGCCAGCACCAGCCAGTCCAGCCGCGTCATGGGCGGCCATCGGCGCTCGAGCAGGCATCTTCGTCCCAGCCACGCGGCGGCCAGGGCCAGCAGCACCATGTGCGCGAGGGACACGTACAAGCCTGGCGAATAGTAGGGACCCGCCGGGTAATAGCGGCTCACCAGAGGGGCAACCACCGCCTTGTTGATCTCGATGGGCGCCGTGAAGACCAGCATGACGAGCAGCGGCCGCCGGACCTGGCGCGTCAGGATCGCCAGCGCGCCGAAACCCATGGCACCGAAGGCAACGGCAATCAGGGCCGTGGAGGCGGAAGAGAGCAAGACGCACAGCACGAGCGCCGCCAACAGGCCGCCCGTGGCGAGCAGCACAGCTTCGGTATGGATCGTCGGCCGACGCAAGGCGAGTGTCATTCGCTTGCCAACCAGCCCGGACGACGACTGTTCCGCGCATTGGTCAGGATGGCGCCATGGATGTCGGACGGATCGATGCCCGCCTTGGCCATGGCGCGACGAACTGTTCGAGGCGAAGCCTCCTGGGCATCGACTGCCAACAGAACCCGGTCGGCCTGTTGGATCAGCGCACCGCACGCGCCCAATGCGGGCCCGTTGACGATGCTGAGCCTGAAGCGCGCCCGCAGGGTCGCCAATGCGCTGGTGACGGCCTCCGCACGGAAGAAGTCGTCATGCCGCACCCATGTGTCAGCCGGCATGCGAAACAGGCCGCTTGCATCGGGCTTTGGCAGGCGTTTGGTGTCCAGAGCGCCGCCGGCCATCAGGGCCGCCAGTCCTCTTGCGGGCGTGTCGGGCTTGATCGCCGCCGCAACCTCGCCCACGCACGGCTTCATGGCTTGCACCCACACCACGTCGCCGTCGAGCTTGGATGCAAACTCCTGCGCCAACAGATCGGACACCAGGCTTGGCGCGTTCAGGCTCGCACCGGTCACCAGCACGACGTGCCCACCCTGCGCGCGCGCGGGCAACGCGTCCAACACGGTAAGGCCGATTCTGGCCATGAGAAGCGGATCGTTTCGAATCATGCTGACAACGACCTCTTCGCGATGCTGACGGCAGGCGCAACTCCCGCGCCCGGCGCGGGAAGCGTCCCCAACAGCCGAATACCCAGCCAGCGTTCGACGTCCCGGCGGCCATGGAGCCGCGGAAACGCGAGCTCCCGCAGGGCGGCGAGAAGAATCCCCAGCAGCACGCCGGCGACCGGTCCGGCCCAGGCAAATAGCGGCTTGCGGCGCCCCTTGTC
>JAFECZ010000352.1 GCA_018241905.1 Pseudomonadota bacterium | reverse complement strand
AGCACACGTTGAGCACCAGGCGGGTGTTGTGCGCGGTGGCAGCCTCGGCCTGCTCGATGCCGCGGGCGATCCGCTCGCTCCAGCCTTCGCGCGCGCCGATGAAGTGCAGCCGCACCCCGTCGTCGCGCAGCCGCGGGACTTCGCGCCCCAGGGCCATCACCATCAGTTCCATGAGCCCCGAAACCTCCTCGGCCGGCCGGCTCCAGTTCTCGGATGAGAACGCGAACACGGTGAGCACGCCCACGCCGCGGTCGGCACATGCCTTGACGCAGCGGCGCAGCGACTCCACCCCCTGCTTGTGCCCCGCGACGCGCGGCAGAAAGCGCTTGGTCGCCCAACGACCATTGCCGTCCATGACGACGGCAACGTGATGAGGGACGGCTGCCCGGGTCGAACTGCTCATGGACAGGCCTAGACGGCCATGATCTCCGCTTCCTTGGCCGTGACCATCTTGTCGATCTCGGCGATGTGGCGGTCGGTCACCTTCTGGATCTCGCCTTCGGCGCGCTTCTGGTCGTCTTCGGAGGCCAGCTTGTCCTTGACCAGCTTCTTGACCGCCTCGTTGGCGTCGCGGCGCAGGTTGCGCGTGGCGATCTTGGCGTTCTCGCCTTCGGAGCGGACCAGCTTGGTCATTTCCTTGCGGCGCTCTTCGCTCATGGGCGGCATCGGCACGCGGATCAGGTCGCCCATGCTGGCCGGGTTCAGGCCCAGGTCGCTCTCGCGGATGGCCTTCTCGATCTTGGCGCCCATGCCCTTTTCCCAGGGCTGGACGCTGATGGTGCGCGCATCGAGCAGCGCCACGTTGGCCACCTGGCTCAGCGGCACCTGCGAGCCGTAGTACTCGACGTGGATGGTGTCCAGCAGCGCCGGGTTGGCACGGCCGGTGCGAATCTTCGTCAGGTTGTTCTGGAAGGCAGCCAGCGACTGGTTCATCTTGGCGTCAGTGGCGCTGCGGATCTCGGCAATAGTGGTCATTTCTAGCGTTCCTGAAAGACGGCAACCGCGCCACCGACGAGGCGGCGCGGGCCCGTCATTGTGTCAAGCATGCACCAGCGTGCCTTCGTCTTCGCCCATCACGACGCGGCGCAGCGCGCCGTTCTTGAAGATCGAAAACACCTTGATCGGCAGCTTCTGGTCGCGGCATAGCGCGAAGGCGGTGGCATCCATGATGCCCAGGTTCTGGGCAATGGCTTCGTCGAAGCTCAGCGTCGAGTAGCGGGTGGCTTCCGGATCCTTCTTGGGATCGGCGGTGTAGACGCCATCGACCTTGGTGGCCTTCAAGACCAGTTCGGCGCCGATCTCGGCGCCGCGCAGCGCGGCTGCGGTGTCGGTCGTGAAGAAAGGGTTGCCGGTGCCGGCGGCGAACACCACCACCTTGCCCTCTTCGAGGTACTGCAGGGCCTTGGGACGCACATAGGGCTCGACCACCTGCTCGATGGCGATGGCGGACATCACCCGGGCGGTGAGGCCCTGCTTGTCCATGGCGTCGGCCAGGGCCAGCGAGTTCATGACCGTGGCCAGCATGCCCATGTAGTCGGCGGTGGCGCGGTCCATGCCGACGGAGCCGCCAGCCACGCCGCGGAAGATATTGCCGCCGCCGATGACGACGGCGACCTGCACACCCATGTTCACGACCTCGGCCACCTCTTCGACCATGCGCACGATGGTGGCGCGATTGATGCCGAAGGCGTCATCCCCCATCAGCGCCTCGCCCGACAGCTTCAACAAGATGCGCTTGTGGGCTGGGCGGGTCTGGAGCATGGACATTTCCTTCAATGTGGCGGGCGGAGTTTAAGGGTGGTGAGGAGGGTTGTCGCGGGCACCCGCGAGGGTGCCACGACAATTTCCAGGGATCAGGCCTGGGCCTTGGCAGCGGCGACTTGGGCGGCGACTTCGGCGGCGAAGTCGTCGACCTTCTTCTCGATGCCTTCGCCCACGATGTACATCGTGAAGCCCTTGACCTGCGTGTTGGCGCCCTTGAGCATCGCCTCGACGGTCTGCTTGTCGTTCTTCACGAAGGCCTGGTTGTACAGCGACACTTCCTTGAGGAACTTCTGCACCGCGCCTTCGACGCGCTTGGCAACGATTTCGGCCGACTGGGCCGGCTTGCCCGCGGCTTCGGCGGTCTTGCGGTCTTCTTCGGCCTTGCCGGCAGCAACGGCGCGCTCTTTTTCGATCAGGTCGGCCGAGACGTCGGCGGTGGACAGGGCCACCGGCTTCATGGCGGCGATGTGCATGGCCACGTCCTTGGCGGCCACGTCGTCACCTTCGTACTCGACCAGCACGCCGATGCGCGTGCCGTGCAGGTACGAGGCCAGCTTGGCACCCGAGGCAAAGCGCTTGAAGCGGCGGAAGGTCATGTTCTCGCCGATCTTGCCGATCAGGCCCTTGCGCACGTCTTCCAGCGTGGGGCCGAAACCGTCCTGCTCGTAGGGCAGCGCGCCCAGGGCAGCCAGGTCGGCCGGGTTGCTCTTGGCCACCAGCTCGGCAGCCTTGTTGGCGAAAGCCAGGAAGCTGTCGTTCTTGCTGACGAAGTCGGTTTCGCAGTTGATCTCGATCAGGCCACCCGTGGTGCCATCGACATAAGCCGCCACCACGCCTTCGGCGGTGATGCGCGACGATGCCTTGCCGGCCTTGTTACCCAGCTTGATGCGCAGCAGCTCTTCGGCCTTTTCCATGTTGCCATCAGCCTCGGTCAGCGCCTTCTTGCATTCCATCATGGGCGCGTCGGTCTTCGCGCGAAGTTCGCCGACCATGCTTGCGGTGATTGCTGCCATTTCTAAATCTCCGTATCCGTTCAGTATTTAGGTTAAAAAAAAGGGGCAACCAAGCCCCTTTCTTCAGGCTCCAAGGGGAGCAGATCAGGCGGACGCGCCCTCTTCGACTTCAACGAACTCGTCGTCGCCGCCTTCGGCCACGGCCTTGGCGACGTCGGCCACGGCGTTGGCACGGCCTTCGATGATGGCGTCGGCGATGCCGCGGGCGTACAGCGTGACGGCCTTGGACGAGTCATCGTTGCCGGGGATCACGTAGTCGATGCCTTCGGGCGAGTGGTTGGAGTCCACCACGCCGATCAGCGGAATGCCCAGCTTCTTGGCTTCGGCCACGGCGATCTTGTGGAAGCCCACGTCGATCACGAAGATGGCGTCGGGCAGCGCGGTCATGTCCTGGATGCCGCCGATGTCCTTCTCGAGCTTCTCGATTTCACGCGTGAAGACGAGCTGCTCTTTCTTGCTCAGGTTGTCGAGGCCGGCTTCCTGCTGGGCCTTCATGTCCTTCAGGCGCTTGATGGAGGTCTTGACCGTCTTGAAGTTGGTCAGCATGCCGCCGAGCCAACGGGTGTCGACGAAGGGCACGCCGGCACGACGGGCTTCGGCGGCGACGATTTCGCGAGCCTGGCGCTTGGTGCCCACCATCAGGATGGTGCCGCGGTTGGCGGTGAGCTGCTTGGCGTACTTCATCGCGTCCTGGAACATCGGGAGCGACTTTTCCAGGTTGATGATGTGGATCTTGTTGCGGCTGCCGAAGATGAAGGGGGCCATCTTCGGGTTCCAGAAGCGGGTTTGGTGGCCGAAATGGACACCGGCTTCCAGCATTTCGCGCATGGTGGTCGACATGTGAATGAACTCCAAAGGTTATGTCTAAAATCCGGCCCGTTTTTGCGCCCCGCCTGCGTTATGCACGGGACGCAACACCTTGAGTGGGCCGGTTTGCGGATACGTCTCCAGCTTTTGCGCGGGTACTGCCACGAAACATGGCAGGCGCGCAATCAGCGAAACCCAGAGAGTATAGCACGCGCCCCTTGACTTCCCTCCGTCTTGTACCCTCCATGGCCATGCACCAAGACCTCATCCAAGTCCGCGACGGCATCCGGGCCGGCACCCACAGCGCCCGCACCGAAATGGAGCGCTCCATCGGCATCGCCCGGTCGCCCGCCTGCGAGCACGTTTTCACCCGGGCCATGTTCGAAGACGCCCAGGCCCGGGCCAACGCGGCCCGCCCGGACCTGCCCCTGGCCGGGCTGCCGGTGTCGATCAAGGATCTGTTCGACATCGCCGGCCAGCCCACACCGGCCGGCTCGGTGGTGCTGTCGCATGCCCCGTCGGCCATCGAGGACGCACCGGCCGTGTCGCGCCTGCGCGCCGCCGGCGGAGTGCTGATCGGCCGCACCAACATGACCGAGTTCGCGTTCTCGGGCGTTGGCGTCAACCCGCATTACGGCACCCCTGCCAATGCGGCCGTGAAGAGCGAGCGCGGGGCGCACGTGCCCGGCGGCTCCTCCTCGGGCGCAGCAGTTTCGGTGGCCGCCGGGGCTGCCTTCGTGGGGCTGGGCTCGGACACCGGCGGCTCGATCCGCATCCCGGCCGCCCTCAACGGCATCGTGGGCTTCAAGAACACCGCCCGACTGGTGCCCACCCGCGGCGCGTTACCCCTGTCGACCACGCTGGACACCGCTTGCGCCATGACCCGATCGGTTCGCGATGCCGTCCTGGTGCATGAAATCCTGGCCGCCCGCGCAGTCGCACCCACCGCCAAGACGCTGGCGCAATGCCGCTTTGCGGTGGTCAAGGAACTGTTCCAGGATGCGCTCGAACCGGGCGTGGCCACCGCATTCGAAGACGCATTGCGCAGGCTGCGCGGCGCCGGCGCCCGCATCGAGGAAATCTCCCTGCCGCCGCTGGCCGACCTGCCCGCCATCAACGCCACCGGCGGCTTCTCGGCCCCCGAAAGCTACGCCTGGCACCGCCAATTGCTGGAGCGCAGCTTTGCCGGCTACGACCCGCGCGTCGCACAGCGCATCGTGCGGGGCGCCGACATGCGGGCCTTCGAATACCTCGACCTGCTGCAGGCCCGCGCCAGCTGGATCGGGCGCATGGAGGCCGCCCTGCAAGGGTTCGACGCCGTGCTCTCCCCCACCGTGCCCGTGACGGCACCACCCGTGGCCGACGTAGCGCCGGGCGCGGAGCGGGACGACGCCTTCTTCCGCCTCAACGGCCTGCTGCTGCGCAACCCTTCGGTGGTCAACATGCTCGACGGATGCGCCATCTCGCTGCCCTGCCAGGCGCCAGGCGCGGCGCCGGTGGGCCTGATGCTCTGGCATGCCGCCCTGCACGACGACAGCATCCTGGGCATGGCCCTCCAGGTGGAGGCGCTGCTCGAGCGCGCCTGATTCGTCCGCAGCCCGGCGCATTGCAAGCGCCATTTGATTTCAATCGATATAATTTCACATGAAACCATATCGATTGAAATGACACAGCCTTCCCGCCTGGACCGCCTCCTGGCCGGCCGCCCGCCCGAGCTGGCCAATGCCATTGCCGCGTCGCGCATGCTGTTTCGCGTGGCGCATCTGCTCGAGGCGCACATCAACGCAGCCCTGCAGCCGTACGGCATCGACATGCGCGAGTACCTCGCCCTGGTGCTCATTGCCGACCATGCCGTCGAGCCGCTGCGTCCGTCCGACCTCAGCACCACGCTCGATGCCACGCGCACGCAGGTCACGCGCCTGCTGGATGGACTCGAGAAAAAGGGCCTGGCACAGCGGCTGCCCGGCGCCGGCGACCGCCGCAGCCTCCACCTGGCGCAGACCGAGGCCGCGCGCGAGTTGCTGAACCGCGCCGCGCCGGCCATACACGGCGCCTACCAGTCCGGATGGGCGGCCGTGGGCACGGACGGCACGGCCCGCACGCTGCAGGTGCTCAAGCGCCTTCACAAGGACCTGGC
>JAFECZ010000351.1 GCA_018241905.1 Pseudomonadota bacterium | reverse complement strand
AGGCGTGCGGGCCTACTTCGGCAATGGCGATGCACAGCAATTGGCGCAGCGCTCGCCCGTGCAGCACGCCAGTCGCCTGGCGTTGCCGGTCTTCGTGGTGCATGCGGAGTACGAGAACCCGCTGCTGGACCTCTACGCGCTGGAGTTCAGCCAGGCGGTGGCGCTGGCGCAGGGCCGTGCCCCCTGGCACGCCATGCTGCCCGAGCACAACCACGTCTCGATCATGGCCCACTTCAACACCGGGGAGCAGTGGCTGGGCGAGCAGATCCTCGCGTTCTGCGAGCGGGTCCTGTAGCCGGCCTCAGCCCTGCACGGGCAGCCGCTGCCGGGCCAGCTCGGCAAAGTAGCGCGCCCCGATCGGCAGGATCTCGTCGTTGAAGTCGTACTTCGCGTTGTGCAGCGGCACGCCGCCCGGCGCACCCGCGGCGCCGTTGCCGATGAACACGAAGGCGCCCGGCACCACCTTCAGGAAGGCGCCGAAGTCTTCCGAGATCATCATCGGGGCCACGTTGCCCTCCACCTTGTCCGCACCCACCACGGCCTGGGCGGCCCGCACGGCCACCGGCGTGCATTCCGGCCAGTTCACCGTGGGCACGAACTCGTGCGTGTATTCCACCTCGCAGGTGGCGCCGTGGGCCGAGGCGATGCCGCCGCAGATCTCGCGCATGCGCCGCTCCAGCAGCGCCTGCACATGGGGCGCATAGCTGCGCGTGTCGCCCTTGATCTCCACATGGGTCGGGATCGCGTTGCGGATGCCGTCGCTGTGGATCTCGGTGCAGGAGACGACCGCCGAGTCGGCCGGGTCGACCGAGCGGCCCACGATGGTCTGCAGCGCCAGGATGATCTGCGCCCCCACCACCAGCGGGTCGATGGCCATCTGCGGCCGCGCCGCATGGCCGCCGCGGCCATGGATGCGGATCACGAAGTTGTCCTCGCTGGCCATGATGCCGCCCGAGCGCGTGGCGATGTGGCCGGCCGGCATGCCGGGAATGTTGTGCGCGCCGTAGATCTCGTCCACCGGGAAGCGCTCGAACAAGCCGTCCTGGATCATGGCGTTGGCGCCCCGGCCATGTTCCTCGGCCGGCTGGAAGATGAAGCGCACCGTGCCGTCGAAGTCACGGCGGCGCGCGAGCATCTGCGCCGCGCCCAGCAGCATGGCCATGTGGCCGTCATGCCCGCAGCCGTGCATGCAGCCGGCGTTCTGCGAAATGTGGGGCCGTCCCTCGGCCGTTTCCGTCATCGCCAGTGCGTCCATGTCGGCGCGCAGGCCGATCACACCGCTGCCGCTGCCGGCCGTGAGGCTGGCCACCAGGCCGGTGCCGCCGATGCCGCGGTGCACTTGCAGCCCGAGCAGCTCGAGCGCCTTGGCCACGTAGTCGGCGGTTCGATGCTCGTTGAAGCCGGTCTCGGGAAACTGGTGCAGGTGGTGCCGCCAGCGCACCAGCTGGGTGCCCAATTCGTTGTCCACGTACATGGCGCTTGCTCCTGATTGAAGAGATCGGTCGGCTACTTACCTGGCCGCCAGCCACGCGGCCTGGCGCCCGAGCACCGAGTCGGCGCTTTCGCCGACCAGTTCCTCGTACACGCTGGGCGCGGTAGCGCCTTCGGTGCTGACGACAAGCACGCGCGATCGTGCATCCAGCCCGACTTGGGCAGACAAGGCCGGGTCGGCCCGCAGTTGCGCCAGCGCAGCCAGGCCGGCCGTGCCGGATTCGCCCGCCACGATGGGGATGTCGCGCGCGCTGCCCTTGGCCAGCGTGCGCATGGCCTGCACCGCCTGTTCGTCCTCGATGGTCATGAAGTGGTCCACGCTGGTTTCCAGGAAACGCCAGGCCAGCGGAGAAGTCTGGCCGCAAGCCAGGCCCGCCATCACCGAATCGACGGAACCCGTGGCCGCGGCCGCGCGCCCCAGGATCGCGCTTTGCAGGAGGCAGTCCGCCTGCGCAGGCTCCACGACGAGCAGGCGCGGCCGGTGCTCGCCGAAGTACTCCCAGAAGTAGCTGGCCAGCCCCGCCGCCATGCCGCCCACGCCGCCTTGCAGAAACACGTGGGTGAAGGCCCCGGCCTGCCCCGGGCGGCCATTCGTCTGCTCCACCACTTCCTCTGCAATCGTGCCGTAGCCTTGCATCACGTCGCGCGGAATCTCTTCGTAGCCGTCATACGAGGTGTCCGACACGACCTGCCAGCCGTTGGCCTGGGCCAGGCGCGCGGCCTCGTGCACCGACGCGTCGTAGTCGCCGGCAATGCGAACGATCTGCGCACCATGGGCGGCAATGGCCTGCTCGCGCTCCATGCTCACGTTGGCGTGCAGCACGATCACGCAGCGGCAGCCCGCATCGCGCGCGGCAGCGGCCAGGCCGCGGCCATGGTTGCCGTCCGTGGCGCTGATCACGGCGTAGCCCTTCAGTTCGCCGGCGTAGCGCCCTGCCAGCACCGCCGTGGGCTCGAAGTGCGGATGCAGCCGCAAGACCTGGCGCACCAGGGCCACGGGGGCACCCAGCGCCTTGAAGCTGCCCAGCGGCGAGCGCACCGATTCGTCCTTGACGCTCAGCCGGGCAAGGCGGAGTTGCGCGGACAGGTCCGGCAGGTCGTGCAGCGGCGTGGGGCCGTTCGAGATCGCATTCCATTGCGACAGCCACCGGCGGCTCTCATGGGCACGAGCGATGCTCATGATCGATTGAAGTTCGGCGGGGTAGCGCTCGCGCTTGGCGCGCTGGTTGTTGATGATCGGCATCGTGGGGCCTGGCGTTTCGGATGCTTGAAATGGTATTGAGCCAAGTCGGCGGAATTTATGATTCTTCTGGCGCCAGGCGGAAAATTCTTGCGCCGCCAAGTGCCCCATAGAAAACCCGTTTCACCATGACCCCCCACGACCTGGACGGATACGACCGCGCGCTGCTCGCCCTGGTGCAGGAAGACGCGCGGATGACCCAGAGCGAACTGGGCGAGCGCGCCAACCTGTCGACCGCCGCAGTCAACCGCCGGCTCAAGCAGCTGGCCGGCGCAGGCGTGATCGAGCGCCATGCCGCGCGCCTGAACCCCAAGGCGCTGGGCTATCACCTCACCCTCATCGTGGAGGTCAAGGTCGAGAGCGAGCGCTCCGACCTGCTCGATGCCATGCAGCAGGACTTCAAGGCTTGCCCGCAGGTCCAGCAGTGCTACTACGTCACCGGCGAATGCGACTTCGTGCTGATCATCCTGGCGCGGGACATGGACCAGTACGTGGAGCTGACGCGGCGCCTCTTCCACGACAACAAGAACGTCAAGGCGTTCAAGACCATCGTGGCCATGAACCGGGTCAAGACGGGCATGGGCGTACCCATCGACTGATCCTCAATATCTGCCAGAGAAAGAATCCAGAGTGAAGCTGCTAGACGTATTCGATGCGAACAAGACCAAGGCGGTGTTCGACCACATCCGCAACCTGCTGATGTGCGCGCTGCTCATTGCGGCAGGCGTATTCGAGGGACAGCATCGCATCGGCCTGTACTCCGACCTGAACACCAGCGCCTTCGTGGGCTGGGGGCTGATCGCCATCGGCGTGGTGCTCGCGGTGGTCAACCTGCTGGTGGGCCTGTCGCAACTCTCGAAGCTTGCCTATCACCGGTTCTGGATGGCGCTGGTGCTGTTCGCCTACGTGATGACTTCGCTCAGGGCGGTGGTCGTTCTCACCGCGTTCCGCTCGTGCAACTGAGCCTCAGAGCATTTCCTCGGGCACCATCTGCAGGATGATCCAGTCGCGAAGGCGATGGAAGGCGCTCCACCCGGGCTCGCTGTACTGCACCGTCTCGGCGCCGTCGATATCGCGCTCCACCCATGACATGCCGCCCTTGTCCGGGTCCAGGCGCAGCTCGTAGGTGCCGGGGCTGAACTCGTCGATGAGCTGGCGGAACTGCGCGGCAAGCTCCGCGCTCTCCACGATCAGCCCGACCTCGGTGTTGAGCCAGGCCGAGCGCCCGTCGAAATTCATCGAGCCGATGAACATGCGGCGCCTGTCCACCACCGCCACCTTGGCATGCAGGCGGGCGCTGGACATCTTGAAGTCGCCCAGGCGCCGGTCGCGCGTGATGAGATTGGCGCCCAGTTCGTACAGCCGCACACCCGACTTGAGCATGGGTTCGCGATAGCGCGAGTAGCCGCTGTAGGCCAGCGTCTCATCGGTGGCGTTCAGCGCGTTGGTCATCACCACCGTCTGCACGCCGCGGCGCTGCGCGTCCTGGATCAAGGCCAGCCCCTGCGGACCGGGCACGAAATAGGGCGAGACGATGAACACCTCGCTGCGCGCGCCCTGGATCTGCGCCACGGTGCGCTGCGTCACGCTGTCGGCAAAGCTCGCCTCGGGGTCGTCCAGCGTGATCTTGCCGGGAAAGTCGGCCAGCACGCGCGCGTCGCCCCAGATCTGGTCGAGCCAGCCGCGCTCGAGCTGGTCCTGAACGGTGGGCTGGCCCAGCACGTCCACGCTGGGTTCGGCAATGCTTTGCGGCAGGGGCGCGAAGGCGGCATCGAGCAGGCGCGCCGCATCTTCCGGCGCGGGCAGCGGCTGCAGCAGCGAGATGGGCCGCACCTGCGCGCTGTTCCAGTAGTCGTCGAAGGTGAGCGAGAGCTCGCCCACGGCCTGGCCGCTGACCAGCATGTCGATGTCGACGAAGTTGCTGCTCTCCGAGAGCATGAAGTACTCGTCGGCCACGTTGCGCCCGCCGGTGATGGCCAGGCTGTTGTCGGCCACCAGCAGCTTGTTGTGCATGCGCCGGTTGAGGTGGCTCAGGTCGTGCAGCGACAGCATCAGGCGCCACGGCAAGGAGCCCGAGCGCGCGGGCAGCGGGTTGAACTCGCGCACCTCGAAATTGGGCATGGTCGAGAGCGCGGCATAGACGTCCTCGCTCACCGGCGCGTACAGGCCGTCCACCAGCAGGCGCACGCGCACGCCGCGCGCCGCCGCCGCACGCAATTCGCGCAGGAAGATCAGGCCGGTCAGGTCGTGGTTGAGCACGTAGTACTGCGCGTCGATGGTCTTGTCGGCGTGCCGCACGAGCGCCAGGCGCGCGTTGAAGGCGGTCGGCCCCTGGGCCATGAGGCGAAAGCCGGACAGGCCGGGCGTCTCCGGCTCGTCGGCGCGGGCAATGCGCGCGAGCTTGGTGCGCGTTGCCGCGGCCACGGGCATGGCATGCGTCTCGGGCTGCGGCTGGAAGGCCGGCAGCGAGGCGCAGCCGGCCAGCATCAGGCCGACCAGCCCGATGGCCGCCAGGCCCAGGCGACGCGGCCAGCCGGCAACGCCGCGCGCTGCGCCCTGCCCTGCCGCGTACATCGACCGCCATGCCGTCAAAGCCCGAGTGCCTCCGACATCTGGGCCGGCGAAAGCTGCCGGGGCTCTTGCGGCCACACGTCCAGCAGCTCGACCATCTTCGCGTTGCGCGGCGCCTGCATGCCGTGCGCCTGCGCCAGCCGCACCACCTCGCCGCTGAGCGCATCGACCTCGGTGCGGCGGCCCAGCGCCAGGTCGTCGGCCATGCTCGAGCGTGCCTTGGCATCGATCTTGAGCATGCGCGCAGCGACGATGCGAAAGATCGGCGAGGGCAGCCGCAGGATGGCGAGCAGCTTGCGCGGCGGCAGCGCAGCCACCTGCGCAGGCGCAATGCCGGCGCGCGACAGGACGCCCAGCGCCTCTTCCATCAGCGCGGCGAAGCAGCGGCGGTAGCCCCGCTCCATGAGCTCGGCGCGCAAGGGCAGGCCCGACAAGGCGTTGACGGGGTTGTTCA
>JAFECZ010000350.1 GCA_018241905.1 Pseudomonadota bacterium | reverse complement strand
TGTTGCCAAGTTCGACCTAACCGTCAATGCGACAACGGCCGAGGCGCTGGGCATCGCGCTGCCGCGGGCGCTCTCGATCATGGCGTCCCATGTTTACCGCTAGGGAGGAGCTGAGCCTCCGGCGGTCATCGTCAAAGAGGCCTCAGTCAGCACCACCATTCTTGAAGAGCGCTCGGTGCAGTACACCTGGCCTGCCTCGATGACGACATCCTTGGAATCACCGTCAAGGGTGTGGCCGGCGGCCGTCGTTGCGGTCATTTGGTGAATCTCTTCTCGACTGCCTTGCCGGCGCCTTCATCGATACGGCAGCTGAATCCTGCGAAGTTCCCGAGCCAGAGGGGTGACCCCTCAAGTACGCCGGTGTATGCATCGACGTCACCAAATCCGATGTCCTCAGCACGCCAAACCAACGCGCCCACCTTGTCGTAGCAGAACAAGTTGCGAAGCGGCAGCGCCACGCTCAAACGACATCCAGTCGTAGGTAACCACCACGTGCTCCGGGAGGAGCACGGCTTCGAGAACCGGGTGGGCCCCTTTGAAGCGAACTCTGTCGCCTTCAATCAAGTCTTCCGAGAGCTTCATACTGGGTGTCGACGTTCATCAGAGACCTGATTCTGGCCGGCGATGACCGACCCGCACAGACCGGACTTTGCAGCCTCTACAGCCAACGGCGAACTTTTGTCCGGTAACGCGCATATCCCTCGCCGAACATTGACTGAAGGGTTCTCTCCTCGGGGACGATTTGAAAGCGGTTCATGTACGCCACGAATACGACGGGTCCGAGGAGCGCCCACGGCGCGCAAAGGAAGGCGGCCCATGCGACGAGCACCAGGAGTAACCCGACGTACATCGGGTTGCGGGTGAATCGGTAGATGCCATTGATGACTAGCGATGAGGCCTCGTCAGGCTTCATCGGATTCAGAGTTGTCTGGGCTCGCCGAAAGGCCGTAATGCCTGCGGCGCTGATTGCGGCGCCAACGAGCGCGATGGCGACCGCTAGCGCCGTACGTAGGATGACGTCGACTTCGAAGGCAAAGGTGGACCGCGAGACGACCCACATGGCAAGCGCCAGGACCAGGGCGACGACAGGCGGAGGCACCTTCAGTTCGAGACTATTCATGGGTGGACCAGGAGCGGGGTGACTCGCAGCCTACTTCATTGCGCTGGGGTGAGTCGAGGATACATTTCCTCGCCCCACCAATAGAGCACCAGACCGGGAAGCGCCATGGCCCCGGTCAAGAGCCAGAAGGCACACTCAAGTCGCCCGCATAGGACGAGCGCACTCAGACGCGCTCGTCCTGCATCAAGGTTTCGATGAGGGGGCAGGCGACCTTGCCTTGGGCCACTGAGCATTGGCCGACGAGGTCTTTCAGTGCGGCCTCAAGCGTTTGCAGCGTCCGGATGCGTTGCTGCACGTCGGCCAGCTTGTGTTCGCCGATGCGCCGGGCCTTCGCGCAGGCCTGGCCATCGTCAAGCGACAGCAACGCCTGCACGTCGTCCAGCGAGAAGCCTAGCGCTTGCGAGCGCCTAATGAAGCGCAGCCGCGTCAGCGTAGCCGGCGCGTAGCGCGCAATGGAGCCTGTCGTTCGCTCGGGCATCGCGAGCAGGCCGCGACGCTGGTAGTAGCGCACTGTCTCGACATTGACCGCCGCTGCGGCGGCAAGTTGCCCGATTGTCATCTGCGTCATCATGGCCTTGACTCCGTACTCAGGTACGTACCTAGACTACCGTCAAAGCTGGTGCTAAGGAAGAATGTCATGTTGCGAAAGTGGGCCACGTTCGGCTCCGTGGCCGCGGGCGCCGCAGCCGCCATCGGCGCGTCCGCGTGCTGTGCTGGCCCCTTGCTGCTGGTCATGCTCGGCATTGGCGGTGCATGGGGTTCTCGGCTGGTGGCGCTGGAGCGCTTCCAGCCGCTGTTCATTGCGGCGGCGCTGGCGTTCTTCGCCGCCGCCTTCCACCGCCTGTACCGCCGACCCGAGGCATGCGCTCCCGATGAGGCCTGCGCGGCGCCGCAGGTGGTTCAGCGCCAACGCCTCCTCTTCTGGGTCATCGCCGTGCTGGCCGCGGCGCTGATGGCGTTCCCCTGGTATGCGCCGCTTTTCTACTGAGGTGTTCATGCTCAAGTTGCTCTCTTACTTCGCGGCCATGTCCCTGGTCTGCGTCACAGCCTTGGCCGGTGGCCGTCAAACTGCCACCTTGGACGTGTCAAACATGGACTGCGCCGCTTGTCCGATTACCGTGCGCATGGCGCTCGAGAAGGTGCCTGGCGTCGCGTCGGCAAAGGTCGACTTTCATGCCAAAACTGCGGTCGTCTCGTATGACCCCGCCCAGACGACGCCCAAGGCGCTGACACAAGCCACCAGCGATGCCGGCTTCCCGTCGAAACTAAGGGGGGGCCAGTGATGGCGTCCGACATCGTCCAGTTGTCGACCATCACCTGCCCGCAGTGTGGACACGCCAAAGAAGAGACCATGCCGAGCGATGCGTGCCAATGGTTCTATGAGTGCGAGCATTGCAAGACGGTCCTGCGTCCGAAGCCGGGTGATTGCTGTGTCTTCTGCTCCTACGGGACGCAGAAGTGCCCACCGGTCCAGTTGGTGGGCACATCGTCCTGCTGCTCTCTCTGAGCGACGGGACGGTGGCCATTCCGGGTCCAAGGGGCAATGGAGGCCCCGAGTTGATGTGCGCGCCGCAAATGACCGGTATCTGGTGAATTCCGATGCGCGGCTGAACGACCGGTCGTGGCCGAGTGCGGCCGGCCAGCCAGCATGCCATAGCTCGGCCTAGCGAATCCCCACAGCCGCCGCGCGTCAAGCAGATGCGCGGGGTGTTGCGAGTCCAGGTCTTTGCGCATCCCGGCAGATAGCGACAATGGCGCATGCCCCCATCACAGCAGCAGTCCTTCGTCCATCGCGTTCGCGGCAACCTCGAGGCCCTTCCGGCCACCGAGCGGCAACTGGCGAGCTTCCTGCTCGAGTTTCCGGGTGAGCTGGCCAGCTACGCCGGCAACGAACTGGCCGAACTGGCGGGCGTCTCGCCCTCCACGGTGAGCCGCTTCATCCGCCGCATCGGATACGAGAACTACGAGGAGGCACGCCGCCACGCCCGCGAAGAGCGCGAGAGCGGCTCGCCGCTGTTCCAGGCGGCGGCGGACGGCGGGCCGGCCTCGCAGCCGGTGGCAACGCATTTCCAGCAGACGCAAACCAACCTGGCCGCGACTTTCGCCCGCTTGTCCGATCGCGCGATGGCGGAAATCGCCAAGGCCATTGCCGGCGCGGGCCAGGTGCTGATCTTCGGCAGCCGCGCCAGCCACGGCTTCGCGGTGTACTTGCGCTGGCAACTCATCCAGGTGGTGCCTCGCGTCACGGCCATTCCGGGCGGGGGCGAGACGCTGGGCGAGCACATGGCCGGCATCGGCCGCAACGACTGCGTGATCGTGTTCGGCACGCGCCGCCAGACGCGCCAGATGGGCGCGGTGCTGCAGGCCGCAGAGCGAGCCCGCGCAAGGATTCTCTTCATCAGCGACCGCAGCTCGCCCGACTACGCCGGCGCCACCTGGTCACTGCAATGCGACTGCCGCGGAACCGGCCGGCTGGACGATCACGCGGCGGTGATGGCGCTGTGCAGCCTCATCGCCACCCAGGTGATCGAGGCCGCCGGCGCCGACGGCCGCAAGCGCCTGGCGGCCATCGAACTGGCGCACGAAGAGCTGGACGAGCTCTGAGCAAAGGGCGGCGCCCGCGCCGCCACCACCCCCGGGGGAACCCGCATTGACGCTGGATGCCATGGCTGGTGCAATGCGCCTCATCGTGAAATCATAATTTCACGTTAGTTGTTGCACAGAAATTCAATTGCCGCACAAGGCGCGGCATCCATCACCTCTAGCTACCCAAACAGGAGCCGCAGCATGGCCGGACCCGCACTGTCTTCAGGACCCGATTCCCCTCGCGTGGCCGAGCTCGACCGCGCGCTCGACAAGATCGGCGTCACCCGCTCGCACCACACCATCATTTTCCTGATCCTCATCGGCTGCCTGTTCGACGCCTTCGAGCAGAACGCGGTGGGCATCGTCGGGCCCATGCTGCGCGAGCAATGGGGTCTCACGGCGACCGACATCGGCCTGCTCAACACGGTGACCTTTGCCTGTGCGGCGCTGGGGCGCGTGATGTCCGGCTTCATTGCCGACCGCTGGGGCCGCCGCGTGATGCTGTCGGTCGACCTGCTGCTGTTCACCCTGGGCGCGGGCATCTGCGCGGCCGCGCCCAACCTCACCGTCATGGCGCTGGGCCGTGCGGTGGTGGGCTTCGGCCTGGGCGGCGAGGTGGCCATCGCGGTGACGATGCTGGCCGAGTTCTGCTCCACCAAGTTCCGCGGCACGGCCGTGGGGCTGGTCAACGTGGGCGCGGGCGGGCTGGGCAACTTCCTCGCGCCGGGCTTCGGGCTGATCGTCTTCATGCTGTTCCCGGGCGACAACTCGTGGCGCTGGCTGTTCGTCGCGCTGATGGTGCCGGCGCTGCTGGGCGCCTTCTATCGCCGCTACATTCCCGAGACGCCGCGCTTCCTGCTGTCGCAAGGGCGCATCCGCGAGACCAACCAGGTGCTGTCCAAGCTCGCGGCCGGCCGGCTCTCCGACAAGAACACGCCGCAGCAGTCCTTCATTACCGACGACGGCAAGACCGACATTGCGGCCAAGGCCAAGGTGCGCGTGACCGAGATCTTCCGCGGCGCGCTGGCGCGGCGCACGATTCCGCTGTGCATCACCATCTGGATGGCCTACGGCGCGCAGATCTCGGTGCTCACGCTGATGCCCACCATTCTCGTGAGCCTGGGCTACACGATCTCCAAGAGCCTGCTGTTCACCATGGTGATCCAGGGCGGCAGCCTGGTGGGTGCGATCACCGCCTCGCTGCTGGGCTTCAGCTTTCCGCGCAAGCGCGTGCTGACCATCGGTGCCGTCTGCGCCGGCGTCGCCGCGCTGGTGATCGGCTTCGCGGCCAAGAGCATCGTGATGCTGCTGGTGGCCGGCGCCATCTTCCAGGTGTTCGTGCTGCTGCTCAACACCACGATCTGGATCTTCGCGCCGGAGCTGTACCCGACGCGCGTGCGCGCTTTCGGCACCGCCTTCATCCTGGCCACCGGCACGGCGGCCGGCGCCTTCATGCCGCTGGTGGCGGGGCGCCTGCTCGAGAGCGCCGGCATCGGCGGCGTGTTCGGCATGGTGGCGGCGATGTACGCGATCTTCGTGCTCAGCGTGCAGGCCGTGCCCGAAACCTACGGGAAGTCGCCCGACGCGCTCGTGCTGCCCTCGGAGGCCGAACCCGGCGTGGCGGCGGCCGTGTCGCGCGCTTCCTGATCGAACATTCCCACGCCAGACAGACAGAACACGAATGACCAACATCCTGCTCATCAACCCCAACGCGTCCCGGGCCACCACCGAGATGATGGTGCGCATCGCGCAGGCCGAGGCGCCTGCGGGTCATGCCATCGTGGGCGCCACCGCCAGGCGCGGGCCGCAGATGATCGTCAACGAAGAAGAGCTGCGTGCGGCCGCGCAAGAGGTCGAGCACGCCTGGCGCGCCGAGCGTGCACCGCATGCCGGCGTGATCGTCAGCGCCTTCGGCGACCCGGGCGTTGAGCTGCTGCGGCGCGCGAGCCCGGGCACGCCTGTGGTCGGCATCTGCGAGGCGTCGATGCTCGAGGCGGCCGAGGGCGGGCGCCGCTTCGGCGTGGCCACGGTGACGCCGGACCTGGTGGACTCCATCG
>JAFECZ010000034.1 GCA_018241905.1 Pseudomonadota bacterium | reverse complement strand
CGCGCAGCTTGCCGAGGTCTTGAAGATTGGGCAGGCCGTCCAGCATGAAGATGCGGTCCATCAGCATGTCCGCATGCTTCATCTCACCGATCGATTCCTCGTATTCCTTCTTGGCCAGCTTGTCCAGGCCCCAGTGCTTGAGCATCCTATAGTGCAGGAAGTACTGGTTGATGGCCGTCAGCTCGTTCTTGAGCTGCGCCTGCAGGTGTTCGATGACCTTGGGGTCGCCCTTCATGATTTTTCCTTCTTATTGGTCGAGTAAATGGACCATTGTCCCGGCTCGCAGTCGGGCCGTGCAAGTCAATCCCATGAGATGTCGGTCTGCATGCGTTTGAGGCTGATAGGCGTTCGTGTTCATGGTCGCCGCGGCCCGCTCAAGAAACATAGGCCTGCGTAATGAGTTGAATAGAAGATTACTATCAAAAGAGAGTGTCATTAGTGTTTATACTATGCATTCGCAAGCGTTTTTAACCACCAGAGGAACTACTGAATGTCCGTGATCAACACCCAAATCAAGCCCTTCAAGGCCAGCGCTTTCAAGAATGGCAAGTTCGTCGAAGTTTCCGACGCCGACGTGAAGGGCAAGTGGGCGGTCTTCTTCTTCTACCCGGCCGACTTCACCTTCGTGTGCCCGACCGAACTGGGCGATGTGGCCGACCACTACGCCGAATTCCAGAAGCTGGGCGTGGAAATCTACTCGGTGTCGACCGACACGCACTTCACCCACAAGGCCTGGCACGATTCGTCGGAAACCATCGGCAAGATCAAGTACCCGATGATTGGCGACCCCACGCTGGCCATCAGCCGCAACTTCGAAGTCCTGCGTGAAGACCAGGGCCTGGCCAACCGCGGCACCTACATCGTCGACCCGCAAGGCGTGATCCAGGCTGTGGAAATCACTGCCGAAGGCATCGGCCGCGACGCCAAGGACCTGCTGCGCAAGGTCAAGGCTGCCCAGTACGTGGCTGCCCACCCCGGTGAAGTCTGCCCCGCCAAGTGGGAAGAAGGCGCGGCCACGCTGAAGCCTTCGCTCGACCTGGTCGGCAAGATCTAAGCACCCGCCAGTTACTAACCACTGGTCCTGTGATGAAGCCCGGGTGCACTCCCGTGCCCGGGCTTTTTTGTTCCCTTTTTGCCCCTGAGAAAGTGAGTCCTTCATGCTCGACGCAGCCACCAAAGCCCAACTGAAGAGTTACCTCGAACGCGCCACGCAGCCGATCGAGATCGTCGCCTCGCTCGACGACAGCAAGGCCTCGGGCGAACTGCAGGCGCTGCTGAAGGACATCGTGGAATCCTCGCCGCTGGTCAAGGTGACCGAAAGCCGCGACGACAACCATCGCAAGCCCTCTTTCTCGATCAACCGCCCCAGCGAAAACCATGGCCCGCGCTTTGCCGGCCTGCCGATGGGGCACGAATTCACCTCGCTGGTGCTGGCGCTGCTCCAAGTAGGCGGCTATCCGCCCAAGGTCGAGCCCGAGGTGCTGCAGCAGATCCGCGAATTGGAAGGCGACTTCGAGTTCGAGATCTACATCTCGCTGACCTGCCACAACTGCCCGGACGTGGTGCAAGCCCTGAACCTCATGGCCGTGCAGAATCCGCGCATCCGCGCCACGATGATCGACGGCGCGTTGTTCCAGGACGAGGTCAAGGAGCGCCAGATCATGGCCGTGCCCACCGTGTTCCTGAACGGCACCGAGTTCGGCCAGGGCCGCATGACGCTCGAAGAGATCCTCGCGAAGATCGACGTGAGCGGCGTCGAGCGCGAAGCCAGGAAGATCGATGCCAAGGATCCGTTCGACGTGCTGATCGTGGGCGGTGGCCCGGCCGGCGCGGCGGCTGCCGTGTATGCGGCTCGCAAGGGCATCCGTACCGGCGTGGCCTCGGAGCGCTTCGGCGGCCAGGTGCTGGACACCATGGGCATCGAGAACTTCATCTCGATCAAGGAAACCGAAGGGCCCAAGTTCGCCTTGGCCCTGGAAGAGCACGTGCGCCACTACGACGTGGACATCATGAACCTGCAGCGCGCCAAGGCGCTGGTGCCGGGCCAGGACTTGATCGAGCTGCAGCTGGAAAGCGGCGCGACGCTCAAGACCAAGTCGCTGATCATTTCCACCGGTGCGCGCTGGCGCAACATCAACGTGCCGGGCGAGCAGGAATACAAGAACAAGGGTGTGGCCTACTGCCCGCACTGCGACGGCCCCCTGTTCAAGGGCAAGCGCGTGGCCGTGATCGGCGGGGGCAACTCGGGCGTCGAGGCGGCCATCGACCTGGCCGGCATCGTGGGCCACGTGACGCTGATCGAGTACGACACCCAGCTGCGCGCCGACGCGGTGCTGCAGCGCAAGCTCACCAGCCTGCCCAACGTGAAGGTGATCACCAACGCCCAGACGACGGAAATCACCGGCGACGGCCAGAAGCTGGGCGGCCTGGTCTACAAGGACCGCGCCGGCGGCGAATCGCACAACGTGGAACTGGAAGGCGTGTTCATCCAGATCGGCCTGGTGCCCAACACCGACTGGCTCAAGGGCACGATCGAGCTGTCGCGCCATGGCGAGATCGTGGTGGACGAGCGCGGACAGACCTCCGTGCCGGGCGTGTTCGCCGCGGGCGACGCCACGACGGTGCCGTTCAAGCAGATCATCATCGCCGCCGGCGACGGGGCGAAGGCGGCACTGGGCGCCTTCGATCACCTCATCCGCACCTCGGCACCCGCCTAAAGCCGAGACGAGGCGGGGCGGCTCAGTAGATGAGCCGCTCCGGCCGCAGCTCCTGCAAGATGGTGGTAGCGATTTCCTCGATCGACTTGGTGGTCGTGGAAAGCCAGCGGATGCCCGAGCGGCGCATCATGGCTTCGGCCTCCGACACCTCGTTGCGGCAGTTCTCCAGGCTGGCGTAGCGCGAGTCGGGACGGCGCTCGTTGCGGATCTCGGCCAGGCGTTCGGGCTGGATCGTCAGGCCGAAGATCTTCTTGCGATGCGGCAGCAAGGCCGGTGGGAGTTGCCGGCGCTCGAAATCCTCCGGAATCAGCGGGTAGTTGGCCGCCTTCAGGCCGTGCTGCATGGCCAGGTAGAGCGAGGTGGGCGTCTTGCCGCTGCGGCTCACGCCCACCAGGATGACGTCTGCGCCCTCCAGGTCGCGGTTGCTCTGGCCGTCGTCGTGCGCCAGGCTGAAATCGATGGCAGCGATCCGCTCGTTGTATTCCTTGCTCTTGCTGGCGTCGCTGAAGCGGCCGATGCGGTGGTTCGACTTCATCGCCAGCTCGATCTCGAGCGGGCGCACGAAGGTGCCGAACATGTCCAGCAGCATGCCCTTGCAGCCGTTTTCGATCACTTCCAGCACTTCCATGTTGGCCAGGGTGGTGAAGACCAGCGGGCGCACGCCTTCGATCTCTGCCGTATGGTTGATCTGCCGCACCGCCTGGTGCGCCTTGTCCACCGTATCGGTAAAAGGCAGCCGCACATGGCGCGGCTTGATCTCGAACTGAGCCAGGACGGCATTGCCGAAGGTCTCGGCGGTAATGCCGGTGCCGTCGGAGACGAAGAAAACGGTGCGGTTGGTCATGTGTACAGCGGCCTTGTCCGTGCCCGCGCCCCGCATGCCGGGCGCGCCTACAATTCCGGGCATTATCAGGACTTCCGGTCGTCCGGCAGGCACCCTGCCAGCACCCCGCACTTCTCATCCATGCGCGCCGCCACTGCACCCAGAGCAACGAGAACGATCGTGCGCTGCCGCCCGCGTGGGATACCGCTTTCAACTTTAGGAGCTTTCCCATGTCTGCACTCTTCGATGCGACCGCCCTGGTCGTACCGTTCGAAAACCTGAGAATGACCGACGTCGAGGCGGTTGGCGGCAAGAACGCCAGCCTCGGCGAGATGATTTCCCAACTGCCGCAAGGCGTGCGGGTGCCCACCGGCTTTGCGACCACGGCGCATGCCTTTCGACAGTTCCTGGCGCACGACGGCCTGGCCGATCGCATCAACAAGCGCCTGGCCGACCTCAACACCGAAGACGTGCGGGCCCTGGCCGCCGCCGGCGCGGAAATCCGCGCCATGGTCGAAGCCCAGCCGTTTCCGGCCGACCTGCAAAAGGCCATCGCCGACGCGTTTGCCAAGCTGAGCGCGGGCAACCCCAACGCCAGCTTCGCCGTGCGTTCTTCCGCCACGGCAGAAGACCTGCCCGATGCCTCTTTCGCCGGCCAGCAGGAGACCTTCCTGAACGTGGTGGGCATCGACGACATCCTCCACAAGATGAAGGAAGTGTTCGCCTCCCTCTACAACGACCGCGCCATCAGCTACCGCGTGCACAAGGGCTTTGCGCATGACGTGGTCGCCCTGTCGGCCGGCGTGCAGCGCATGGTGCGCTCCGACCTGGGCGCAGCCGGCGTCATGTTCACCATCGACACCGAGTCCGGTTTCGAGGACGTGGTGTTCATCACCTCCAGCTACGGCCTGGGCGAGACGGTGGTGCAAGGTGCCGTGAACCCCGACGAGTTCTACGTGCACAAGCCCACCCTCAAGGCAGGTAAGCGCGCAGTGATCCGCCGCAACCTGGGCTCCAAGCTGATCCAGATGGAATTCGCCACCGCCGCCGAAAAGGCCGCCAGCGGCAAGCTTGTGAAGACCACCGACGTGCCCACCGAGCAGCGCAACCGCTACTCGCTCACCGATGCCGACGTCGAACAGCTGGCCAGGTACGCGCTCGTGATCGAGCAGCACTACGGCCGCCCGATGGACATCGAGTGGGGCAAGGACGGCACCGACGGCCAGCTCTACATCCTGCAGGCCCGCCCCGAGACGGTGAAGAGCCAGCAGCAGGGCAAGTCGGAGCAGCGCTACAAGCTCAAGGGCCGCAGCAGCGTGCTGGCCGAAGGCCGTGCCATCGGCCAGAAGGTGGGCACCGGCCCGGTGCGCCTGGTGCACCACATCAGCGAAATGGACAAGGTGCAGCCTGGCGACGTGCTGGTCACCGACATGACCGACCCGAACTGGGAGCCGGTGATGAAGCGCGCCAGCGCCATCGTCACCAACCGGGGCGGCCGTACCTGCCACGCGGCCATCATTGCGCGCGAATTGGGCATCCCGGCCGTGGTGGGCTGCGGCAACGCCACCGAACTGCTCAAGGACGGCACGCTGGTGACGGTGAGCTGCTCGGAAGGCGACACCGGCCACATCTACGACGGCCTGCTCGAGACCGAGGTGACCGAGGTCCAGCGAGGTGAGATGCCGCCCATCGACGTGCAGATCACGATGAACATCGGCAATCCGCAACTGGCCTTCGACTTTGCCCAGCTGCCCAACGACGGCGTGGGCCTGGCGCGGCTGGAGTTCATCATCAACAACAACATCGGCGTTCACCCGAAGGCCATCCTCGACTATCCCAATGTCGACAACGACCTGAAGAAGGCGGTGGAGTCCGTGGCTCGCGGCCACGCTTCGCCGCGCGCCTTCTACGTCGACAAGGTGGCCGAGGGTGTGGCGACCATTGCCGCGGCCTTCTGGCCCAAGAAGGTGATCGTGCGCTTGTCGGACTTCAAGTCCAACGAGTACCGCAAGCTCATCGGCGGTTCGCGCTACGAGCCCGAGGAAGAGAACCCGATGCTGGGCTTTCGCGGTGCGGCGCGCTATCTCAGCAAGGACTTCGGCGAAGCCTTCGCCATGGAGTGCGAAGCGCTCAAGCGCGTGCGCAACGAAATGGGCCTGACCAATGTGCAGATCATGGTGCCGTTCGTGCGCACCCTTGGCCAGGCCGAGCGCGTGACGCAGCTGCTGGCCGCCCAGGGCCTCAAGCGCGGCGAGAACGAGCTCAAGCTGATCATGATGTGCGAGGTGCCGAGCAACGCCATCCTGGCGGACGAGTTCCTCGAGTACTTCGACGGCTTCTCCATCGGCTCGAACGACCTGACCCAGCTCACCCTGGGCCTGGATCGCGACTCCGGCCTCGAATTGCTGGCCGCCGACTTCGACGAGCGCGACCCGGCCGTCAAGGCGATGCTTGCGCGTGCCATCAAGGCCTGCAACGCCAAGGACGCCTATGTGGGCATCTGCGGCCAGGGCCCCAGCGATCACCCTGACTTTGCCCTGTGGCTGGTGGAGCAGGGCATCAAGTCGATCTCGCTCAATCCGGACAGCGTGATCGACACCTGGCAGCAACTGGCCGCGGCAAGCGGCAAGTAAGCAAGCAAGTAACTCAACGCTGAAAGCGCTCCCGAATGTGGCCCGACGGCTGTTGCCCTCGGGCCACATTCTTTTTCACGCTTTCCCCGCCGTTCAGCTGACTGTCAGGCTGCACCGGATTGCAAACGGAAGCTTACCTGTGTCACATTCAGCGACACAGGGACGTATTTGCTGCGTTTTCACGAAGAAGGTCCCAGCGATGGGGTCTCGCTAACAGGCCAGCATTCACTTCGAGAAAACATCCGATGATCCTTTTCAAGACCGAAGCGGGCCAGCAGGCCCTCAAGGACCGCTCTGTCGGCGTAACGCCGCGCCAGCGCTCGGCCTTTATCCTGTTCGATGGCAAGCGGACGATGGACGAGGTGATCGGCGCCGGTCTGGGGGTGACCCGGGGGGACATCGAGCAGATGATGACGCTGGGCCTGCTGGTGCCTGCCGACGGGGCGGTGCCCACGCAGGCTTCCGTGGCGCCGGTCCCGGCGGCGGCGGCAGGCGCGGCGGCGCCAAGCCCCGCCAGCGCGCCTGCCATGAGCCATCAACAGCGCTACCAGGCGGCCTATCCCATCGCGACTCGGCTCACGGCCGGTCTCGGTTTGCGCGGTTTCAAGCTCAATCTGGCGGTGGAAGCGGCCACCAACTGGGAAGAACTGGTGGGGTTGGCACCCAAGATCCGCGTGGCCGTGGGCGCCGACCGGGCTATCGAACTGGATCGCGCGCTGGGCATCTGAGCAGTCCGGGGGCTTGGGTCCAGGCGACGGGGCTGCTATAATTGCGGGCTTCGCCTTGCCACACTGCATTTGACGCTGCGGGTGGCTTTCAATCTCCGCCTGGCGGACAGGTTGCAATCCAAGGGCGCGAAATTCCCGCAAGCGCACCGGCCGTTTGGCTGAGCATGCATCACGCGGGCAGGTGGCAGACGCCATCCGCTTTTTCGCCTCCACGGTCGCGGCCCCACGCCAGGCCCACATCCAAAAGGAGTGCCATGCGTCACTACGAAATCATCTTGCTCATCCACCCGGATCAGAGCGAACAAGTTCCGGCCATGCTGGAGCGCTACAAGGGCATGATCACCGCCGGCAACGGCAAGATCCACCGCGTTGAAGACTGGGGCCGTCGCCAACTGGCCTACCAGATCAACAAGCTGAGCAAGGCCCACTACCTGTGCGTCAACATCGAAGCCGACCAGGCCGTGATGGCTGAACTGGAGCACGCCTTCAAGTTCAACGACGCCGTGCTGCGCCACCTGACGGTGCAGAAGAAGAAGGCCGAAACCGCTCCTTCGTCGATGATGAAGACCGTTGAGCGCGAAGAAGCCCGCAAGGCTCAGCAAGCCGAGTACGCTGCCGCCAACAACAACGGTTGATGCGAAGAGCCCCGCTGTGGCAGCCAATCAGCTGGTGCTGACTGCCTGCCTCGCCGAACGCGGAGCCTTGCGATACACGCCCGCCGGATTGCCGGCCCTTGACCTCAAGCTCGAACACGAGTCCCAGGTCGAAGACGCCGGGCAACGCAGGCAGGTGAAGGTGGCCTTGAAGGCCGTCGCCTTTGGCAGCAATGCCGAGAGGCTCGCAGGGCAGGCACTGGGAAGCATCTGGACATTCCAGGGCTTTCTCGCCACTCCCGGTTCGGCCAAGCACGCGGTTCTGCACATCCAGGATTTTCAGCAAGATTAATTTTCGAAAGAGGTCCCGAAATGGCCACGTTCAAGAAATTCAACAAAGACAAGCGCCCGAAGCGCAACACCCAGTCGCTGCTGTTCAAGCGCAAGCGCTTCTGCCGCTTCACGGTCGCCGGCGTCGAAGAAATCGACTACAAGGATGTCGACACGCTGCGTGACTTCATCAGCGAAAACGGCAAGATCATTCCCGCTCGCCTGACCGGCACGCGCGCCATCTACCAGCGCCAGCTCAACACCGCGATCAAGCGCGCCCGCTTCCTCGCGCTGGTGCCCTACACCGACCAGCACCGCGTCTAAGGAGCAATAGAACATGCAAGTCATTCTTCTGGACAAGGTCGTCAACCTGGGCACCCTGGGTGAAATCGTCAAGGTCAAGGACGGCTACGCCCGCAACTTCCTGATCCCCTCGGGCCGCGCCCGCCGCGCCACCGAAGCCAACAAGGCCGAATTCGCTGCCAAGCGCGCCGAACTCGAGAAGGCTGCCGCCGCCAAGCTGGCCGAAGCCCAAGCCCAGGGCGAAAAGCTCGCCGGCGCCTCGATCAAGCTGACGCAGAAGGCCGGCGTGGACGGCCGCCTGTTCGGCTCGGTCACCAACCACGACGTGGCTGAAGAGCTGAACAAGCTCGGCTACAAGGTGGTGAAGTCGCAAGTGCGCATGCCCAACGGTCCCATCAAGGTCGTTGGCGACAACACCGTTTCGGTGTCGCTGCACACCGACGTGGCCGTGGAAATCACCGTCACGGTCTACGGCGAAAGCGCCTGATTCCGCGCGCCTTGTGCGCGTTCGATGCAAAGGCCGCCTCCGGGCGGCCTTTGTTTTTGCGCATGCCGGGTTGTCCCGCCCGATGCACCGGAAGATCACCGGTTATGCACAGCCTTGTCCAATGACGGCAGGCGTCGGGCGCCTTAGCATGCAGGGCTTCAAGAAATCTATGTCAGCAGTTTTTTCCTACGCAGACAACGACCCGTCGAGCGACCGCCAGGTGGCTCAACTGCGCGTTCCTCCCCATTCCATCGAGGCCGAATCCAGCGTTCTGGGCGGCCTGTTGCTCGACAACGGCGCTTGGGACCGTGTGGGCGATCTGCTGGTGGAGGGCGACTTCTACCGGCATGAGCACAAGCTGATCTTCACGGCGATGGAGCAGCTCATCAACGCCAGCAAGCCGGCGGACGTGATCACCGTCTACGAGAAACTGCAGAACCTGGGCAAGATCGAGGAAATCCAGGGCGGCCTGGTGTACCTGAATTCGCTGGCGCAGTACGTGCCGAGCGCGAGCAACATCCGGCGCTACGCCGAAATCGTTCGCGAGCGCTCCATCCTGCGCAAGCTGGTGAGCGCCAGCGACGAAATCGCGACCAATGCCTTCAATCCGCAGGGCAAGGGTGTCGACAAGATCCTCGACGAAGCCGAGCAGAAGATCTTCAATATCGGCGAAGAGGGCGCGCGTTCGCAGCAGGGCTTCCAGAGCATGGACACGCTGGTGGTCGAGTTGCTCGACCGCGTGACCGAAATGGCCGACAACCCGAACGACATCACGGGCGTTCGCACCGGCTTCTACGAATTCGACAAGATGACCTCGGGCCTGCAGCCCGGCGACATGATCGTGCTGGCGGCGCGTCCTTCCATGGGCAAGACCTCGCTGGCCATCAACATCGCCGAGCACGTGGCCATCGAGGAAGGCCTGCCCGTGGCTGTGTTCTCCATGGAAATGGGCGCATCGCAGCTCGCGGTGCGTATCGTGGGCTCCATCGGCCGCATCGACCAGGGCCACCTTCGTACCGGCCGCCTCACCGACGAGGAATGGCCGCGCCTGACCGAGGCCATCGAAAAGCTGCGCACCGTGTCGCTGCACATCGACGAGACGCCGGGTCTGTCCACCAGCGAACTGCGCGCGAACTCGCGCCGGCTGGCGCGGCAATACGGGCGCCTGGGCCTGATCGTAGTGGACTACCTCCAGCTCATGAGCGTGTCCAGCGGCATGAGCGACGAGAACCGAGCCACCGCCGTGGGCGAAATCTCGCGCGGCCTGAAGATGCTGGCCAAGGAGCTCAAGTGCCCGGTGATCGCCCTGTCGCAGCTCAGCCGCGGCGTGGAAAGCCGTACCGACAAGCGCCCCATGATGAGCGACCTGCGCGAATCCGGCGCCATCGAGCAGGACGCGGACATCATCATGTTCATCTACCGCGACGACTACTACAACAAGGACTCGAAGGAGCCGGGCGTGGCCGAGGTGATCATCAGCAAGCACCGTAACGGCCCGACGGGCACCGTGAAGCTGGCCTTCTTGAAGCCGCTGACCAAGTTCGAGAACCTCGCAGGCGGCGGCCCGGAGTTCTGAGGGGCGGCCGGGCCGCTAGGCCATGCGCATCGGGTCGGCTTCGAGCCTGCGCAGCATCTCGGCCAGTGTCTTGCCATCCTCGTCGCGAAAGCGTTCGGGCAGGACCTCGATGTCGTCGATGCGGTCGATGCGAAAGCCCCGGAAGTCCTCGCGCAGTTCGCACCAGGCGGAAAAGGTCCACACCTTGCCCCAGTAGAAGCAGCCCAGCGGACGCACGACGCGCTGCGTGGGCGCGCCGATGACGTCGTGGTAGCGCATGCGCAGCTTGTGGCGAGACTGCACCGCTTCGCGCAGCGTCTGCAGGCGCATGCGGGTTGCGTCGTCCAGCGCCCATGACGGAGTCGGCGCAAACAGGGCCAGGCTCTCCGCCGAAGCCCTTGCGACGGGAGGCAAGACCGAGACGACCTTGCCGATAGCCGTCTGGATGTCGCGCGCCATGGCCGGATCAACCCAGCTTTGCGCCAGCCGTGCCGCAGCCACCAGCGCGGTGGCTTCGTCCTGCGTGAACATGAGCGGGGGAAGGTCGAAGCCCGTGCCTAGGCGGTAGCCTACGCCGGCTTCGCCCTCGATGGGCACGCCCTGCACCTGCAGATCGGCCACGTCGCGGTAGATGGTGCGCTCCGACACCTCCAGCCGCTGGGCCAGGAAGGCCGCGGTCGTGAGGCGGCGGCCGCGAATGAGTTGGACGATCTGGAACAGGCGGTCGGCACGGCGCATTGTTGGAAAGCGTCAGTTGAACAACACGCCGATATGGATGTCGACCTGGTTGGGACCGGCATAGGACTCGAAGTCGCTGCGATAGGTGCGGCGGATCTCGGGGTGTTCCTCGAAATACTGCCAGATGGCGTCCCACAGGGCCAGCACCATGTGCGGCATCTGCCCTTGGGTACTGAAAACGAGGTAGTCGCCGGCCTCGATATGGACCGTGGCCGGCTCGCCCATGACGGCCACGCCGGCGGTGATGTCGAAGTTGCCGTCCTGCCCCGCTTCGTAGCCCGAGTACACGCCGTACAGGCGCATGTCGCCCACGCGATGCGGCGCTTCGTAGGCGCACTCGTCGAAGAACTGGTTCCAGAGCTTGCCGATGCGTGCCGATTGCGGATTGCGCTCGTCCTTGTTGCAGGTGCGCGTGGTGAGGCCGGCGACGCTGAAAGCCTCCCGGCGTCGAAGTTGCGGTTGCATGTTCTTGACTCCTTTTGGGACCGATGAAAAAAGCACGCCGGTCGCGCGCACTCGTGGTACGCGCGACGGCTGCACTTTGTACTCGCGGTATCTGGCGACTGCCAATGACCTCGTTCTGGCTGAGGTCCTGGCGGTCGCTGGCGGGGCGCGGGTGGCGCCGTTCGCGCGCCTATTTCAGCGCATGCAGCCCGACCACGTTGCCTTCCGTGTCTCGCACGTGGGCGAAGTAGCCCATGCCGGGCGGCAGCGCGGTTTTCTGCACCACGATGCCGCCGCCCGCCGTCTTGGCGCGCGACAGGGCGGCATCGATGCTGGGCTCGCAGTCGAGGTAGATGCGCACGCCGTGCCCGTTGGCCGATCCGGCGTCGGGGCTGGCCTGCAGGCAGCCTCCGGCGGCCGGCTCTTCGTACGGAAACACGGCGAGGTTCTGGTCGCCGAACTGTTCGCGCCGGAGCGCACGCGCCAGCATGACCTCGTAGAAGCGCTGTGCGCGGTCCATGTCGGCCACGGGAATTTCGAACCAGTTGATTGCGTTGGCCATGAAAGCTCTCCTTGTTCCGGGGTTGGTGGAAAAACCGAGAGCGTGATGCTGCGCGCCGGCTCCTGACAACGTGTTGTCAGGAGCATGGCGTTGCAAGCGTGTGGCCTGGCGCAGAACTGCGCCAGGGGGGCTACAGAATGTCGCTGGCGAAATCCGCCAGGCGCGAACGTTCGCCGCGCGCCAGGGTGATGTGCCCGCCGTGCGGCCAGCCCTTGAAGCGGTCCACCGCGTAGGTGAGGCCCGAGGAGCCTTCCGTCAGGTAGGGCGTGTCGATCTGGGCGATGTTGCCCATGCAGATGATCTTGGTGCCGGGGCCTGCGCGCGTGATCAGCGTCTTCATCTGCTTCGGCGTGAGGTTCTGCGCCTCGTCGATGATGACGTACTTGTTCATGAACGTGCGACCACGCATGAAGTTCATGCTCTTGATCTTGATGCGGCTGCGGATGAGTTCGTTGGTGGCTGCGCGCCCCCATTCGCCGGCGCCGCTGCCGTCGCCCTTGGCCAGAAACTCGAGGTTGTCGTCCAATGCGCCCATCCACGGGCCCATCTTTTCTTCCTCGGTGCCGGGCAGGAAACCGATGTCCTCGCCCACGCTGACGGTGGCGCGGGTCATGATGATCTCGGTGTAGCGCCGGTCGTCCAGAACTTGCGTCAGGCCCGAGGCCAGCGCCATCAGCGTCTTGCCGGTGCCGGCCGTGCCGGTGAGCGTGACGAAGTCGATGTCCGGGTCCATCAGCAGATTCATCGCGAAGTTCTGCTCGCGGTTGCGCGTGGTAACGCCCCACACCGCATTCTTGCCGGAAGCGTAGTCCTTCAGCGTCTTGAGCACCGCGGTGTTCTCGCGGATCTCGGTGACGCGGGCGTACATGCTCGGCTCGCCCGGCGCCTCGAAGTACACGAACTGGTTGATGAACAGGCTCGGCACCAGCGGCCCGCTGATGCGGTAGAAGGTGCTGCTGCCGGATTGCCAGCTTTCCACCGTCTTGCTCTGTCGGGTCCAGAAGTCGGCCGGCAGGGCCAGGGAACCCGAATACAGCAGGTCGCCGTCTTCCAGGGTCTTGTCGTTCTGGTAGTCGTCGGCGGCCAGGCCCAGGGCGCGGGCCTTGACGCGCATGTTGATGTCCTTGGACACCAGCACCACGTCGCGCTTGGGCCGGTCGGGTGCCTCGACCGAATAGCGGTCGCGCAGCGCCTGCACCACGCCCAGGATCTGGTTGTCCGCCTTGCCTTGCGGCAGGCTGGTGGGCAGCGTGTATTCCAGGGGCGATGTCTGGAAGAACAGCCGGCCACCGGCCTCGCGGTGCCCGGTGGAGTCCAGTTGAAGGCCCTTGCCGATGTCCGCGCCCTGGGCGGCGGCCAGCGCGTCGAGCGTGCGGCTGGTCTGGCGGCCGTTGCGGGCGACTTCGGTCGTGCCTTTCTTGTGGCCGTCGAGCTCTTCCAGCACGATCATCGGCAGGAAGATATCGTGCTCCTCGAAGCGGAACAGGCAGGTCGGGTCGTGCAGCAGCACGTTCGTGTCGAGCACGAAGAGCTTGGTGGCCCCGTCCGATTTGCCGCGTTTGGCGCGCGGCGCCGGTTGCGGTGCCAGCGACGGCACGGGCGCGGCTGCGTCGCCGGTGCGGCGTTTGGTCTTTGCGGTGGGCGTCGCAGGGACGGGGGCCTTCAGCAGCGCCGGCGTGTGGTCCTCGGCGGAGCCGCCAGCTTCCTCGGCATGGCGGTCGAAGAGTTCCAGTGCCTGGGGGCCGGCGGGTGCTCGATCGTCGACTCGGCGATCGGTGGCGCGGCGTGAGCCCTTATGCGAGGTGCGGGCCGGTGCGTCGAGCGCGTCCGGCGAGAGGAAGGCGGCGCGTTTCGTGGGGGCGGGAGGCAGGGGCATGTGACAGTTCGCTCGCTGGAAAAGAGGGGAAGTGAGGGCCAGAAAACGAAAAAGCCGCCTTAGACCTAAGGCGGCTTCGTTCGGTGGATGCGGTTGCGGGCGTCAACGGCATGAGCCCATTATGCACACCGCGTGTGACTGCAACCGCTGCCGTTGCGCACCACCAACGCGGTTGCGCAAAACTGCACGTAACAAGGCGATCAGGCGGCCTTCTTGAGCGCCTTGACGGCCTTGAGCACGTCGTCGACATGGCCGGGGACCTTCAGGCCGCGCCATTCGGCCTTCAGGATGCCGTCGGCGCCGATGAGGAAGGTGCTGCGCTCGATGCCCTTGACCTTCTTGCCGTACATGATCTTGTTCTTGACCACGCCGAACATGTGGCACATTTTTTCTTCGGTGTCGGCGATCAGCTCGAAGGGCAGCTCGAGCTTGGCCTTGAATTCGTCATGCGACTTCATGTTGTCGCGCGAGACGCCGAACACCGTGGCGCCGGCCTTCTCGAAGTCCTTGAAGCGGTCGCGGAACTGCATGGCTTCGGTGGTGCAGCCGGGCGTGTTGTCCTTGGGATAGAAGTACATCACGACGACGTGGCCCAGATGCGAGGTGTTGGAGACCTTGATCCCGCCGGTTGCGTTGGCTTCGAATTCTGGAATTGGTTTGTTGACAACGATCGCCATGAAACTTTGTATCTCCGCTTAGATTCCCTGCAAGGGAAGGTTTGGTCGTTGCTCACCTGTGAGTCCGGGCACCCAGCAAAAAAACAGACCACCCGGACGCAACGCGACGGCAGGCACTTCCATTACATTTGCAGCACCGCTCGATGCGCCCCTACGCACCGATGTATTTGCGAAACTCCGCGCACGAAAACACGCAGGAATCCCAATACATTTGGGGCCGGCCGTTGAGTTTGCAACCCGTGATTTTACCCTGAAACGCCACCCGTCGGATGTGATCGGGTACCGTGAAGGGGCATGAAAGCAGCCCTAGGCGCCCCCGTCTGCCTGCGGCTCCACGATCAGGGCTGCCACCACGTGTCGCCCCTCGGCCGCGAGAATGTTGTAGGTACGACAGGCGGCGCCCGTGTCCATGGTTTCGACGCCGGTGCGCTTGGCCATCAGGCCCGCCAGCCACATGGGCTTGGGAAAGCGGATCTTGCTGCCGGAGCCGAAAATGATGAGTTCTGCCCCCAGGTCCACCAGTTGTTCGAAGTGCGCGGGCCCCAGGTCCTCGTAGCGCTGGCAGTCCCAGGCGAAGCGTTCGCCATGCGAGCCGACCACCACGCTGCCGTCCACTTTCTCGTTGTTGATGGCCACCCAGCCGGGGCCATGGGCGGTCAAGGTCTGGACGTCGGACTTGTCGGGCTGGAGCTTCATCGATAAGAGGCGCTTTCTGTGGTCAAATTATAGGTTTTCCCCAGTAAAAGTACGCCCCGGAGGGCCTTTGAAGACCATTTCCAAATCCGCCAAGCTGGCCAACGTGCTCTATGACATCCGTGGCCCGATCATGGATGCCGCCAAGCAGATGGAGGAAGAAGGGCACAAGATCATCAAGCTCAACATCGGCAATCTGGCGGTGTTCGGCTTCGACGCGCCCGAGGAAGTGCAGCAGGACATGATCCGCAACCTGCCCAATTCGGCAGGCTACTCCGACAGCAAGGGCATCTTCGCGGCGCGCAAGGCGGTGATGCACTACACCCAGCAGCAGGGCATCGCGGGCGTCACGCTGGACGACATCTACCTGGGCAACGGCGCAAGCGAATTGATCGCCATGGCCACCAACGCGCTGCTGGACGACGGCGACGAACTGCTGCTTCCGGCCCCCGACTACCCGCTGTGGACGGCCGTGACCAGCCTGTCGGGCGGGCGGCCGGTGCACTACGTGTGCGACGAGTCGAACAACTGGATGCCCAACCTGGACGACATCCGCGCCAAGATCACGCCGCGCACCAAGGGCATCGTGGTCATCAACCCGAACAACCCGACCGGCGTGGTGTACTCGGACGAGCTGCTCAAGGGCATCGTGCGCATTGCGCGCGAGCACGGCCTGGTCATCCTGGCCGACGAGGTCTACGACAAGGTGCTTTACGACGGCGCCCGCCACACGGCACTGGGCAGCCTGTCGAGCGATGTGCTCACGCTCACTTTCAATTCCCTGTCGAAGAGCTACCGCTCGTGCGGCTATCGCGCGGGCTGGCTGGTGGTGTCGGGCGACAAGTCGGCCGCGTCGGACTACATCGAGGGCCTGAACATGCTCTCGAACATGAAGCTGTGCGCAAACGTGCCGGGCCAGTGGGCCATCCAGACCGCGCTGGGCGGCTACCAGAGCATCAACGAGCTGGTGGGCGAGGGCGGGCGCCTGCGCCGCCAGCGCGACCTGGCCTACGAGCTCATCACCGCCATTCCGGGCGTCAGCTGCGTCAAGCCGCAGGCGGCGCTGTACATGTTCCCCAAGCTCGACCCCAAGGTGTATCCGGTCGAGGACGACCGCCAGTTCTTCCTGGAACTCTTGCGGGAAACCAAGGTGATGCTGGTGCAGGGCACCGGCTTCAACTGGGATGCGCCCGATCACTTTCGCATCGTCTTCCTTCCGCACGAGGAAGACTTGCGCGAGGCCATCGGCCGCATCGCACGCTTCCTCGAGCGATACCGCAAGCGGCACAGCGCTTGATTCTTCCCTTACCTTTTCTTCCTGCGGCCACTGACGCGCCTTGAATCCGAAATGACTGAATCCATGAAACCCATCCAGGTCGGCCTTCTGGGCGCCGGCACCGTCGGCAGCGGCACCTTCAAGGTCCTGGCCCGCAACCAGGAAGAAATCAAGCGCCGCGCCGGCCGCGGCATCGAGATCACCATGGTGGCCGACCTCGACACCGAGCGCGCCAAGGCCATGGCCGGCAACAGCGCACAGGTGGTGAGCGACGCCCGCGCGGTCATTGCCAATCCGGACATCGACATCGTCATCGAGCTGATCGGCGGCTACGGCATCGCCCGCCAGCTGGTGCTCGAAGCCATCGCCGCCGGCAAGCACGTGGTGACCGCCAACAAGGCGCTGCTGGCCGTGCACGGCACCGAGATCTTTGCCGCCGCGCACGAGAAGGGCGTCATGGTGGCCTTCGAGGCCGCGGTGGCCGGCGGCATCCCGATCATCAAGGCCCTGCGCGAGGGCCTCACGGCCAACGCCATCCAGTGGATCGCCGGCATCATCAACGGCACCACCAACTTCATCCTGTCCGAGATGCGCGACAAGGGCCTGGACTTCGACACGGTGCTCAAGGAAGCGCAGCGCCTGGGCTACGCCGAAGCCGACCCGACCTTCGACATCGAAGGCGTGGACGCGGCCCACAAGGTGACGCTGATGAGCGCCATTGCCTTCGGCACGGCGGTCCAGTTCGACAAGGCGCACATCGAAGGCATCACCAAGCTCGCGGCACAGGACATCAAGTACGCAGAGCAGCTGGGCTACCGCATCAAGCTGCTGGGCATCACCAAGCGCGTGGCCAAGGGCATCGAGCTGCGCGTGCACCCGAGCCTGGTGCCGTCCAAGCGCCTGCTGGCCAACGTGGAAGGCGCCATGAACGCCGTGGTGGTCAATGGCGATGCCGTGGGCACCACGCTGTACTACGGCAAGGGCGCGGGCAGCGAGCCCACCGCCAGCGCCGTGATCGCCGACCTGGTGGACATCGCCCGCCTGCACACCGCCGACGCGGCACACCGCGTGCCGCACCTGGCCTTCCATCCGAACGCGATGAGCGACCTGGCGATCCTGCCCATGAGCGAGGTCGTCACCAGCTACTACCTGCGCATGCGCGTGGCCGACGAGGCCGGCGTACTGGCCAAGGTCACGGGCCTGCTGGCCACTGCCGGCATCAGCATCGACGCCGTGCTGCAGCGCGAGGCCGACGAGGTGGGCGGTGAAGGCTCCACGCAGACCGACGTGATCATCCTTACGCACGACACGCGCGAAGGCACGCTGGACGACGCTCTGGCGCAGCTGCAGGCCCTGCCGTCCGTGCTGGCGCCCATCGTGCGCCTGCGCAAGGAGGAGCTGGCCTGATGCGCTACCTGTCCACGCGCGGTCATCCCGACCGCAGGCATTTCTGCGAGATCCTGCTCGAAGGCCTGGCGCCCGATGGCGGCCTTTACCTGCCCGAGCGCTACCCGCAGGTCGACGCCCCGACCCTCGAGCGCTGGCGCAAGCTGCCCTATGCCGAATTGGCCTTCGAGGTGCTGTCGCTGTACATCGACGACATTGCGCCTGCCGACCTGCGCGCCCTGTGTGCCAAGACCTACACCGAGGAAGTCTTCGGCACCGAGGACATCGTTCCCCTGCGCGAGCTGGAAGACGGCGTGTACCTCGAAGCCCTGTCCAACGGCCCGACGCTGGCCTTCAAGGACATGGCCATGCAACTGCTGGGCAACCTGTTCGAATACGAACTGGCGCGCCGCGGCGAGGAGCTCAACATCCTGGGCGCCACCAGCGGCGACACCGGCAGCGCGGCTGAATACGCCATGCGCGGCAAGAAGGGCGTGCGCGTCTTCATGACCTCGCCGGACGGCCGCATGAGCCCTTTCCAGCAGGCCCAGATGTTCAGCCTGCAGGATCCGAACATCCACAACCTGGCCATCGAAGGCGTGTTCGACGACTGCCAGGACATCGTCAAGGCCGTCAGCAACGACCTGGAGTTCAAGCGCAAGTACAAGATCGGCACGGTCAACTCGATCAACTGGGCGCGCCTGCTGGCGCAGGTGGTCTACTACTTCGCGGGCTATTTCCAGGCCACGGGCAGCAACGACCAGAAGGTCAGCTTCACCGTGCCCTCGGGCAATTTCGGCAACGTGTGCGCCGGCCACGTGGCGCGGATGATGGGGCTGCCCATCCACCAGCTGGTGGTGGCCACCAACGAGAACGACGTGCTCGACGAGTTCTTCCGCACCGGCGTGTACCGCGTGCGCGGCGCCGCCGACACGCACGAGACGTCCAGCCCCTCCATGGACATCAGCAAGGCCAGCAACTTCGAGCGCTTCGTGTTCGACCTGCTGGGCCGCGATGCCGCCAAGACGCGCGCGCTGTTCGAGGGCGAGCTGGGCAAGTCGGGCCGCTTCGACCTGAGCGCCGATCCGGCCTTTGCCAATGCGGCAACGCGCTTCGGCTTCGTCAGCAGCCGCAGCACGCATGCCGACCGCATTGCCACCATCCGCGACACGGACAAGCGCTTCGCGACGCTCATCGATACCCACACGGCCGACGGCCTCAAGGTGGCGCGCGAGCACCTTTCGCCCGGCGTGCCGATGATCATTCTGGAAACGGCGCTGCCCATCAAGTTCGCCGCCAGCATCGTCGAGGCCCTGGGCCACGAGCCCGACCGGCCGGAGCGCTTCATCGGGATCGAGGCACTGCCGAAGCGGGTTATGCGCCTGCCCAAGGACGTGGACGCCGTCAAGCGATACATTTCCCAGCACTGTGATTGAACATTGAGAGACAAGAGCCGGCTCGGCAGGTGCATCGGCACCGCCAGGGCCGGCCGCCGGAGACAAGCAAGGTGGTGGTGCGATGAAGGTGATCGGTTTTTCGGGGTACTCGGGTTCGGGCAAGACCACGCTGGTCGAGCGGCTCATCCCCGTGCTCAAGCTGCAGGGCCAGCGGGTGTCGGTGGTCAAGCATGCGCACCACAAGTTCGACATCGACCATCCGGGCAAGGACACCCACCGGCACCGCGAGGCGGGCGCCTTCGAGGTGGTGGTTGCCTCGGACAAGCGGCTGGCGCTCATCCGCGAGTTCGAGCAGCCGGCGCAGCTGAGCGTGCACCACCTCATCGCCGAGCTGTACGACGGCGTCGACTGGGTGCTGGTCGAGGGCTTCAAGCACAGCGACCTGCTCAAGATCGAGGTCTGGCGCCAGCCCGAACCGGGGTCGATGGCGCGCCCGTTGCTGTTTCCCGAAGACGACTACATCTGCGCGGTTGCCACCGACGTGCCTGGTGCGCTTCCTCATCCCACCGGGCTGCCGGT
>JAFECZ010000349.1 GCA_018241905.1 Pseudomonadota bacterium | reverse complement strand
GGCGTTGCCACCGTCTCGGGCAGCCTCGACCGCCTGATCAAGAAGGAAAAGCTCACCGCCGAGCAAAAGGCCGCCGCCATGGCCCTCATCCAGGGCAGCACCAACTACGACGACCTCAAGCAGGCGCAGCTGGTGATCGAGGCCGCCACCGAGAACCACGAGCTCAAACTCAAGATCCTCAAGCAGGTCGACAGCCTGCTGGCGCCTGAAGTCATCATCGCCTCCAACACCTCGTCGATCTCCATCACCAAGCTGGCGGCCGCCACCTCGCGCCCCGACCGCTTCATCGGCATGCACTTCTTCAACCCGGTGCCGATGATGGCGCTGGTGGAGATCATTCGCGGCTACCTGACCAGCGACGCGACGCACGCCGCCGTCAAGGACCTGTCGGAGCGCCTGGGCAAGTCGCCCATCACGGTAAAGAACGCGCCGGGCTTCGTGGTCAACCGCATCCTGGTGCCGATGATCAACGAGGCCTTCTTCGTGCTGGCCGAAGGCAGCGCCACCGCGGAAGACATCGACGCCGGCATGAAGCTGGGCTGCAACCAGCCCATCGGCCCGCTGGCCCTGGCCGACATGATCGGCCTGGACGTGTGCCTGGCGGTGATGGAGGTGTACCTGGAGGAGTTCGGCGACTCCAAGTACCGCCCCTGCCCTCTGCTCAAGGAAATGGTGGCCGCCGGCCAGCTGGGCCGCAAGACCGGTCGCGGCGTCTACACGTACTGAGCCAGTGCCCATGACGCCCATGCCCGTCACCCCGCCGCCCGAAGGCTGCATCAGCTGCGAGGTGCTCGATGAGCACATCCTGCTCATCGGCATCAACCGCCCGGTCAAGCGCAACGGCTGGACGCCGCGCATGTTCCGCGAGCTGGCCGAGGCCTACACCCGGCTGGACGACGACCCGCAGTTGCGCGTGGGCGTGCTGCATGCCTACGGCGACCACTTCACCGCCGGGCTCGATTTGCCCGCGGTGGTCGAATACCTGCAGCGCGGCGAAAAGCTCACGCCGCCGGGCCTGGTGGAGCCGCACGACTTCGGCATGCCCGGCTACCGCCGCCGCACCAAGCCGATGGTGGTGGCCGTCAAGGGCATCTGCTTCACGGTGGGCATCGAGCTGATGCTGGGCGCCGACATCGTCGTCGCCGCCGACGACTGCCGCTTCTCGCAAATGGAAGTGCAGCGCTGCATCCTGCCCACGGGCGGCGCCACGCTGCGCATGCCCGAGCGTGCCGGCGTGGGCAACGCCATGCTGCACCTGCTGACGGCCGACGAGTTCGACAGCGCCGAGGCGCTGCGCTGCAACTTCGTGCAGAAGGTGGTGCCGGTGGCGCAGGTGCTCGACACCGCCGTGGGCATTGCCCGCCGCATCGCGGCGCAGGCGCCGGCCGCCGTGGTCGCCACGCGGCTGAACGTGCTCAAGGCCATCGAACTGGGGCAGGCCGCAGCGGTGGCCGACTTCATTCCGGTGCAGCAGCGGCTGGCCGCCAGCGAGGACGCCGCCGAGGGCGTGCGTGCCTTCGTCGAAAGGCGCCCCGCCCGCTTTACCGGACGCTGAAGCGGCGCGCCCGCGCCGCAACCTTCAACCCTGCCTCGTGCAGGGTTTGCTTACACAATTACTTTGCACACAATTTAATTTCGCGCCATACTTTGGCCCATGCCGAGCACCAAGTCCACGCCAGCCGCCAATGCCGAGCAGTTGCTGCGGCTGGACAACCAGCTGTGCTTTGCCATCTATTCGGCGTCCCTGGCCATGACCCGGCTCTACAAGCCGCTGCTCGACCAGCTCGAACTCACCTACCCCCAATACCTTGTCATGCTCGTGCTGTGGGAGCAAGACGGCCTCATGGTGTCCGAGCTGGGCCAAAGGCTTTCTCTCGACTCGGGCACCCTCACGCCGCTGCTCAAGCGGCTCGAGGCTTCGGGCTACGTCACCCGCGTTCGCGACGCCCGCGACGAGCGCCGGGTCCACATCAACCTCACCACCGCCGGGCGCCGGCTCAAGGCCCGTGCGGCCAAGGTGCCGGCCTGCCTGATCAACGCCAGCCAGTGCTCGCCGGGCGAGCTCGTGGCCCTCACCCAGCAGGTGCAGCAGTTGCGCGACCGCATCCAGGCCGCCTGATGACCGCTTTCCCCTCCCACCAACCCTTCTACCTCAACCCAAAGGAAGTCTCATGACCACCAAACTCGACAAGGTTCTCTACACCGCCCAGTCCCACACCACCGGCGGGCGCGACGGCGGCGCCGGCAAATCCAGCGACGGCGCGCTGGACGTCAAGCTGAACCCGCCCGGTTCCGGCAAGGCAGGCACCAACCCCGAGCAGCTGTTCGCCGTGGGCTACTCCGCCTGCTTCATCGGCGCCATGAAGGCCGTGGCCGGCAAGGTCGGCGTGAAGGTGCCCGACGACGTGGCCGTCGACGCCAGCGTTTCGCTCGGCCCGACGAACGGCGGCGCGGCTTTCGGCATCGCCGTCAAGCTGGCCATCTCGCTGCCCGGCCTGGACGCCGACGCGAAGAAGAAGCTGGTGGACGCCGCCCACGTGGTGTGCCCCTACTCCAACGCCACGCGCGGCAACATCGACGTCGACCTGGTCATCGCCTGATCGGGCTGGCGCGGCCCTTCATGCTGAAGCTTCTTGCCCAGGCCGCGGTGCTCCTCGTCGCCGTGGAGCACGTGTACATCCTGGTGCTGGAGATGTTCCTGTGGAACAAGCCGGCGGGCCTGAAGGCTTTCGGCCAGACGCAGGAGCTGGCCGATGCCACGAAGGTGCTGGCCGCCAACCAGGGGCTGTACAACGGCTTCCTGGCGGCCGGCCTCTTCTGGGGCCTTTTCACGCAGAACCGGGAGTTCATGCTGTTCTTCCTGGCCTGCGTTCTCGTTGCCGGGGTCTACGGCGGGCTCACGGCGGCGCGCAAGATCCTGTTCGTGCAGGCCTTGCCCGCAGCCATCGCGCTGGCCCTGGTGGCGGCCTTCGCCTGAGGCCTTGAATGCGTCGCGCAGGCGACGCCGGACACGCAGCCGTCATCCACAGGCGGGCGGCAGGCCGCTAAGCTCCTTTCGCAAGCCACCCACCGGCTTTTGCAAAAGGAGCTTTTTCATGAGCACCACCACCCTGCTGACGCGCAAGGACGCGCTGCAATGAGCACCACCACCCTGCTGACGCGCAAGGACGCGCTGCACGCGACACGCATCGAGCGTCGCGAGGACACGCCGCTGGCAGCGAACCAGGTTCGCGTGCGAATCGACAGCTTTGCCCTCACCACCAACAACATCACCTATGCCGCCTTTGGCGACGACATGAGCTACTGGGGCTTCTTTCCCAGCGGCGAGGAAGGCTGGGGCATCGTGCCGGTGTGGGGATTCGGCGCGGTGGTGCAGTCCACGCACCCGGGCGTGGCGGTGGGCGAGCGGCTGTACGGCTACTGGCCGCTGGCCGACCAGGCCGTGCTGCAGCCGACTCGCCTGCGGCCGGACATGCTCGTGGACGGCGCCGCCCACCGCGCCGCGCTGCCGGCGGTCTACAACGGTTACTTCCGCTGCGCCGCCGATGCGCTGTACACACCCGACAGCGAGGACATCCAGGCGCTGCTTCGGCCCCTGTTCATCACCTCCTGGCTCATCGACGACTTTCTGGCGGACAACGACTTCTTCGGCGCCGACACGGTGATCCTTTCCAGCGCGTCGAGCAAGACTGCCTACGGCACCGCCTTCCAGCTCTCCAAGCGGCCTGGCATCCGAACGGTGGGGCTCACCTCGGCGGCCAACAAGGCGTTCTGCGAAAGCCTGGGTTGCTACACGCGCGTGCTCACCTATGACGAGGTGGCGCAGTTGCCGCCCGATGCTGCCAGCGTGTACGTGGATTTTTCGGGCAATGCGGCGGTGCGGCGCGCAATTCACACCCACCTGAGCGGCCTGCGCTACTCGATGGCCATCGGCAGCACGCACGTGGATGCGCGCGGCAGTGCCAAGGACTTGCCCGGACCGCGCCCGGTGTTCTTCTTCGCCCCGGCCCAGATCAAGAAGCGGCACGAGGACTGGGGCGCCGCCGGCTTCAACGAGCGCCTGCTGGCTGCCTGGCGCGGCATCACCGCCAGGGCCGAGGGAGGCGACGCCCCGTGGCTTCGGGTGCACCGGCAGCGCGGTGTGGCCGCCGTGCAGGCGGTCTACCAGGAAGTGCTGGCCGGGCGCAGCGACCCGCGCACCGGACACATCCTGTCGCTCATCGAGCCGCCGGCGCGCTGAGCACCCGCCGGGCGCGGGCGACAATCGCGCCATGACATCTTCCGGCGCCGCCGTGGCGCACCACCCTTACGAATCGCTCACGCCCGACGTGGTGCTGGACGCGCTGGCCACGCTCGGCCTGCACGGCGACGGCCGGCTGCAAGCCCTGAGCTCCTACGAGAACCGCGTCTACCAGATCCACCTGGAAGACCGGCAGGTGGTGGTGGCCAAGTTCTACCGGCCCGGCCGCTGGAGCACCGAGCAGATCCTGGAAGAGCACGCCTTCTCGCGCGAACTGGTGCAGGCCGAAGTGCCGGCGGTTGCGCCGCTGGAGTTGAACGGCGCCACGCTGCACACACACGCCGGCTTCGAGTTCAGCGTGAGCCCCTATCGCGGTGGCCGCGCGCCCGAGCTGGACGATTTCGAAGTGCTGGAATGGATCGGCCGCTTTCTGGCGCGCATCCACACCGTGGGTGCGGCCAAGCCCTTCGAGGTGCGCCCCACGCTCGACCTGCAGGGCTTCGGCATCGCCTCGCGCGACTGGCTGCTGCGCAACGACAAGATTCCACTGGATGTGCAGCGCGACTGGGAAATCGCCTGCAACGAAGCGCTGGAGATGATCGCCGCCACCGCGTTGAGTGGTGATGCGGACAAGCTTGGCGAACTGCGCCAACTGCGCCTGCACGGCGACTGCCACCCCGGCAACATCCTGTGGACGCCGACCGACCGCCCCGATGGCGGCCCGCATTTCGTCGACCTGGACGACGCGCGCACCGGCTTTGCCGTGCAGGACCTGTGGATGCTGCTCTCGGGCGACCGGGCACAGCGCACCGGCCAACTGTCGGGCCTGCTCGACGGCTACGAGCAGTTCCGCAGTTTCGACCGGCGCGAGCTGGCCCTGATCGAGCCCCTGCGCACGCTGCGCCTGATCCACTACAGCGCCTGGCTGGCCCGGCGCTGGCAAGACCCGATCTTCCCGATCAACTTCCCGTGGTTCGGCTCCAGCGACTACTGGAAGGGGCAGATCCAGATGCTGCAGGACCAGTGCGAGGCGATGGCGGAGGAGCCTTTGTACTGTTAGCCCCCGGCCGGTGAACCGGCTTGCAATCTGTCGCCTTTAAGGCAACAATCGTCGCCTAATGAGCAACACATCATCCTTGATGGACTTGCTGTTTCCAGGCGCCCGGCAGCGCGCGTTGGCGCTGCTGCTGCTCGAACCGCAAGCTGCCTTCCATCTTCGCGAACTCGCGCGACTCACGGGCACGCATGCCGGCACGCTCGCTCGCGAGCTGGAAAAGCTGAGCCAGGCAGGGTTGCTGCTGCGCACCGAACAAGGCAATCAAGTCCGCTACCAGGCGCAACCGAACCACCCTTTGTTCGCCGAGCTGGCCTCCTTGTTCCGCAAGACGCACGGCGTGGTGCCGGCTCTGCGCGAGGCGCTCGCACCGCTCGATGCGCAGATCCGTCTTGCGCTGGTATTCGGCTCGATGGCACGCGGAACGCAGTCCGCAAACAGCGACGTGGACGTTCTGGTTCTTGGCACCGTTGGT
>JAFECZ010000348.1 GCA_018241905.1 Pseudomonadota bacterium | reverse complement strand
TGGTGCTGTGCCTGCACGACGATGCGGCGCGCGAATCGGTGGCGCTCATCGACCAGCTGCCCGGCAAGAAGCCCAAGATCATCGACGCATCCACCGCGCATCGCGTGGCGCCCGGCTGGGTGTTCGGCTTTCCCGAACTGGTGGAAGGCCATGCCAAGGCCGTGGCCACGGCCGCACGCGTGGCCAACCCCGGCTGCTATGCCTCTGGCGCCATCGCCCTGGTGCGTCCGCTCGTGGATGCCGGCATCGTGCCGGCCGACTACCCCCTGAGCCTGCCCTCGGTGAGCGGCTATTCGGGCGGCGGCCGCACCATGATCGAAGCGTATGAAAGCGGCGCGGCGCCGGCCTACGAAACCTACGCGCTGGGCCTGAAGCACAAGCACATTCCCGAGATCATGAAGTACACGGGCCTGACCACGCGGCCGGTGTTCATTCCCTCGGTTGGCAATTTCAAGCAGGGCATGCTGGTGAACCTGCCGCTGCATCTTGATCTGCTGCCCGGCAAGCCCAAGGCCGCCGACCTGCAGGCGGCCTACGCTGCGCACTACGCCAAGAGCAACACGGCCGAGCAGTTCATCAAGGTGCTGCCGCCCACCGACGACGGCAAGCTCGATGCGCTGGGCCTGAACGACACCAACGTGCTGGAGATCCGCGTGTTCCCCAACGAGGACCATCGCCATGCGGTGGCCATCGCGCGCCTGGACAACCTGGGCAAGGGCGCCAGCGGCGCGGCGGTGCAGAACCTCAAGCTCATGCTGGGCCTGTAAGGCCGGCGGCACATGCACGAACACGGCGGCCTGCGGGCCGCCGTTTGTTTTTCCGTCAGCGCAGCATGGCCGACATGGCCGAGCAGCAATTGAGCATGCGCACGGCCGCCTCCACCGTCGGCGCGCCAAAGCCCAGCAGCGTCGCGTCCAGCCGCTCGAAGTCGGGCCACTGGCAGAACAGGTCGGCCAAAGCCGGCGTCTGGGTGTACAGCCTTACCTCCAGCGGCGTGCGCAGGCGCAGCGGCTGCGCCTTGGCAAGCTGGCCCATGCCCGCCATCACGCCGGCGCGTATCGCTTCGCAGGCCTTCTGCGGCGACAGCGACACGCCGCTGTTCTGCCCCGTGGCCTGCTTGGTCTGCACGAAGGCCGCATGCGGGAACAGCGCCCGGTTTTCCTCGATGAACACATCGTCGCCGCTGCCCATGATCACCGGCACGCCGTATTCGCCTGCCAGCGCGCCGTAGAGGCCCGCCTCGCTCATCGGCTCGCCGTTGAACTCGATGCGCGCGAAGGCAAAGCTGTTGATGGTGTGCGCGAGGATGCCGCGGCCGCCGGCACGCGAGTGGTAGCCCACCATGCACATGCCGGCCACTCCGGTTTCGGCGCCTGCCGCCATGCTCATGTAGCGCGGCTTGCCCTGGATGACCTGCGCGCGCGCATCCAGCACGTCCGGCAGCAGGTTGCGGAAGTCGCCGTGCGAGTCGTTCACCAGCACCTGCGTTGCGCCCGCGTCGAAGGCGCCGGCAATGGCCGCGTTGGCCTCATCGGTCATGAGCCGGCGGGCGCGCTCGTATTCGGTATTGCCGGCGCGTACCTGCTGCGAGTGATAGACGCCGGCCACGCCTTCGATGTCGACGGAGATGAGGATCTTCATGATGGGGAAGGTGAGGTCAGTCGTTGTGCGCGCTCGATGCGTGGACACCCTCGTGCGGAAGCTCGGCCAGCACCTCTTGCAACGTGCGGCGCGCATGGCCGTCGCGGCCGGTCACCGGCTGCGCGTGCCACAAGGCGTTGACGATGGCCTGCTCCGTGCTGTCGGCCACCGCCTGGAAGAAGGGATCGAGCCGCGCATCGTGAAGCATCGCCAAGGCCGGCATGGGTTCGTGGGCCGACAGCGGCACGGTGTAGGCAGTCGAGAAGGCCAGCGCGATGTCGCCGCTGCCGTGGCCGAACACCGAGCCCGTGCGCGCAATGCCCGCGCCCGCGCGCACCGCCAGCCGGCGCAGCTGGCGAGCATCCAGCGGCGCGTCGGTGGCCAGCAGCACGATGATGGAACCCTTCTCGGGGGCCGACGCCTGCTCGGCCATCTTCACGCGTGCAGCCAGTTCAGGGCCCAGCGCACGCCCCGCGAACACCAGGTTCTGCAGCAGGCCGAAGTTGGCCAGCACCAACGCGCCGACGGTATGCGCCGGTGCATCGGGCATCTCCACCCGGCGCGAAGCCGTGCCGATGCCGCCCTTGAGCCCGAAGCACGACATGCCGCGCCCGGCGCCCACCGAGCCTTGCTGCACAAGCGCGCCATCCAATGGAACAAGCTTGCGGGCGTCCGCCTCGGCGTGCGAATAGTGGACTTCGCGCACCGCCATGCGCTGGATGTCGTTGAGGTAGCCGTCGTTGCACTCGAAGACCAGCGGATTCACCGTGGGCAGGCTGCGTCCGCATTCCGGGTTCGCGTGCACGCATTGGCGGATCTGCGCCTGCGCCACCGCCGGCACCGAAAAGGTGTTGGTCAGGGCAATGGGCGTTTCCAGCACGCCCAGCTCCTCCACCTGCACAAGCCCCGTGCTCTTGCCGAAGCCGTTGATCACCGACACGCCGGCCGGCACGCGGTGCAGGAACAGGTCCCGGCCGTGCGGGCGCACCACGGTCACGCCGGTCTGCACCTCGCCCTCGTCGAGCGTGAAATGGCCCACCCCGACGCCCTCCACATCGGTGATGGCATCGAGCCGCCCGCTGCGCAGCAGCCCGATGTGCGGTGGCGCGGAAGAAGGCATGGCGTTCAGAGCCGGTCGATCTTCGGATCGAGCGCGTCGCGCAAGCCGTCGCCCAGCAGGTTGAAGGCCAGCACCGTCAGGAAGATCGCGATGGAGGGGAACAGCGCCACGTGCGGCGCGTTGACCATGTCGGCCCGCGCCTCGTTGAGCATCGCGCCCCATTCCGGCGTGGGCGGCTGCGCCCCCATGCCGAGGAAGGAAAGGCTGGCCGCCGTGATGATCGAGGTGCCGATGCGCATCGTGAAGTACACGACGATCGACGAGATGGTGCCCGGCAGGATGTGCCGCAGGATGATGGTGCGGTTGCGCGCGCCGATGCTGCGGGTGGCCTCGATGTAGGTGAGGTTCTTCAGCACCAGTGTGTTGCCCCGCACCAGCCGCGCGAAGGCCGGCACGCTGAACACCGAGACAGCCACCACCACGTTGGTCATGCTGCTGCCCAGGATGGCCACCACGCCGATGGCCAGCAAGATGCCCGGGAAGGCAAACAGCACGTCGGAGATGCGCATCACGATGCGATCCCACCAGCCACCGAAGTAGCCGGCCAGAAGACCCAGCGCCGTACCGACGATGGCGCCGAGCACCACCGAGAGGAAGCCGGCCGCCAGCGAGATGCGCGCGCCCATCAGGATTCGGCTGAAGATGTCGCGCCCCAGCGCGTCGACGCCGAACCAGTGCGCCGCCGAAGGGCGGGCGTTGAGGCTTTCGTAGTCGAAGTAGGTCTCTGCGTCGTAGGGCGCGATCCAGGGCGCCAGCACGGCCACCAGCACCAGCAGCAGGACGAAAACGCCCGCCACCAGGGCCACGTGCTGCATCCGGAACTTGCGCCAGAACTCGCTCCAGGGCGTGCGCACGCGCTCGGCTCGGGCCGCCGCTGCGGCGCCGGACTGTGCAGGGGCCTGCGCGGCGGTCGGCTTCTCGTCGTTGCTCACGGCGGATTCAGTTGTAGCGGATGGTGGGATTGATGTAGCCATAGAGCACGTCCACCACCAGGTTGATCAGGATGAACTCGAGCGAGAACAGAAGCACCAGCGCCCGGATGACCGGGAAGTCGCGCATGTCCACCGCCTCGACCAGCAGGCGCCCGAGGCCGGGCCAGTTGAACACCGCCTCCACCACGATGGAGCCGCCCAGCAGGAAGCCGAACTGCAGGCCCATCATCGTGACCACGGGGATGAGCGCGTTGCGCATGCAGTGCTTGAGCACCACCCATTTTTCCGACACGCCCTTGGCGCGCGCGGTACGCACGAAGTCCTCCTGGATCACCTCGATGAACGACGCGCGGGTAAAGCGGGCCATGACTGCGGCCACGGCCGCGCCCAGCGTGAGCGAGGGCAGGATGTAGTGCCTCCAGGAATCGGCACCCACCGTGGGCAACCAGCCCAGCTGCACCGAGAACAGCTGCATCAGCACCATGCCCAGCGCAAAGGCCGGGAAGGAAATGCCCGACACCGCCAGCGTCATCCCCAGCCGGTCCGGCCACTGGTTGCGGTACACGGCCGACACGATGCCGATGGCCATGCCGAACAGCACCGCCCACGCCATGCTGGCCACGGTGAGCAGCAGCGTGGGCATGAAGCGGTCGGCAATTTCGGTGGACACGGGCCGGCGCGAGCGCAGCGAAGTCCCCAGGTCGCCTTGCACCAGGTTCACGAAGAAACTGACGAACTGCTGCGGCAGGGACTTGTCCAGGCCCAGCTCCTGGCGCACCAGGGCCACCGTCTCGGGCGTGGCGTCGGCCCCGGCGGCCAGGCGCGCCGGGTCGCCGGGCAGCATGTGCACGTAGAAGAACACCAGCACCGCCACGATCAGCAGCGTGGGCAGAAGCCCGAGCAGGCGCTTGATGACGTACTGCGTCATGCGTGGTTCCTGGCGAGTGCCGGTGCCGCGAGGCTCACTTGAGGTCGGCTTCGTCGAAGTTGAAGCTGCCGTCCGGGATCACATAGAAGCCCTGCAGGTTCTTCGCCCGCACCGACAGCAGTTGCTCGGTCACCAGGAAGGCCCAGGGCGCGTCCTTCCAGATGCGCTGCTGCGCATCTGCGTAGAGCTTGGCCTTCTGCGCGCTGTCGGTCACGACCAGCGCCTTGGCGATGTCGCCATCGACCTCGGGGTTCTTGTAGTAGGCCGTGTTGAAGAGCGTGGGCGGGAAGCTTTCGGACGCCAGCAGCGGACGCATGGCCCAGTCGGCCTCGCCGGTGGAAGACGACCAGCCCACGTAGTACATGCGCACCGGCGCGGTGGCCGGATCGGGCGCGCTTTCGACGCGCTCGACACGCTGGCCGGCTTCCAGCGCCTGCACCTGCACCTTGATGCCCACCTGCTGCAGTTGCTGCTGCACGAACTGGATCACCTTCTGCGCGGTGCTGTAGTTGTAGGCGCTCCACAGCGTGCTCTCGAAGCCGTTGGGGTAGCCCGCCTCCTTGAGCAGCTCGCGCGCCTTCTTCGGGTCATAGGGCCAGGGGCCGAGCTTCACGTTGTATTCCACGCCCTTGGGCAGCACGCCCTCGGCCGGAATCGCATAGCCCGAGAAGGCCACCTTGACCAGCGCCTCCTTGTTGATGGCGTAGTTGATGGCCTCGCGCACCTTCGGGTTGTCGAAGGGCTTTTGCTGCGTGTTCATCGAGATGTAGCGATGAATGATGGAAGGCGCGGCGGTCACCTCCAGGCTGGGCTTGCCCTGCAGCGTCTGCGCGGCCTCGGGCGGCATCGGGAAGGCGAAGTGCGCCTCGTTGGTCTGCATCATGGCCGCGCGGGTGTTGTTGTCCACCACGGGCCGCCAGGTGATGGTGTCGATCTTGGGATAGCCCTTGCGCCAGTAGCCTTCCCACTTGGCCACCTTCAGGTAGTCGGTGGATTTCCACTCCACGAACTTGAAGGGGCCGGTGCCCACCGGGTTCTGCGCGATGCCCTTGCTGCCGTACTTGGCCAGCGCCGCCGGCGAGATGATCACCGCCGAGGGGTGCGCCAGCGAGTTCACGAAGGGCGAGAAGGGCTCCTTGAGCGTGAAGCGCACGGTGG
>JAFECZ010000347.1 GCA_018241905.1 Pseudomonadota bacterium | reverse complement strand
AGAGGCTCCAGTGATGGCCCAGCGCCTCCAGGTCCGCCAGCCGGCGCGGCATGCGCGCCTCGTCCTGCTCCAGTGCCTGGCCGGCGCGCCCGTGCAGTTCGCTGCGCCGGGCCAGCAGCAGGTTCTGATAGGCCACTTCATGCAGCAGCGCGTGCGTGAAGCGCCAGCGTTCGCCGCCACCGGCGCGGCCGACCAGGCCGGCACCCGCCAGCCGCGCCAGCCCGGCTTCGATGGCCGTCTGCGGCGCGCCGGCAATGCACTGCAGCAGCGCGGCGCTGAATTCCATGCCCAGCACGGCAGCCTCCTGCAGCGTGCGGCGGTCGTCGCTGCCCAGGCGGTCGATGCGCGAGAGCAGCAGGCCGTAGAGCGTGGCCGGCACGTCGGCCGCCGCGCTGCCCGGCGCGCATTGCCAGCGCTCGCCCACGCGCTGCAATTGCCCGGCCTCGGCCAGGCTGCGCAGGATTTCCTCCACGAACAGCGGATTGCCGCCGGCGCGCTGCGCCACCAGCTCACGCAGCGGCGCCAGGCGCGCATCGCCGTCGGCCCCCAGCAACTGGTCCACCAGGCTGCACGCCTGCTCGGCCTCCAGCGGCGCCAGCAGCACCTGCGTCTGGCCGGCGCGTTCGGCCTGCACGGCGCGCGCGTCCGGGCGCTGCGACAGCACCAGCATCAGGCGCCGGTCGGCCAGTTCGTCGATCAGTTCCGCCAGCAGCTCGACCGAAGCGGCATCGGCCCAATGCACGTCGTCCAGCACGATCAGCACCGGCTGCTGCGCCAGCCGCAGCTCCAGCAGTGCGCGCGCGGCCAGGTGGATCTGACGCTGCAGCTGTTCGGGCTCGATGTCGGCCGGGCGCACCTGCTGCAGGCCCAGCAGGTAGTCGAGCACGCGCACCACCGCTTCGGATTCGGCCGCATCCGCACCCAGCGCCTGCAGACCCTGCAGCAGCTTGTGCTGGGCCACCGCCAGCGAGTCGTGCTGCTCGACCTGGTAGGCGTCGCGAAAGAGAGCGCCGAAGCTGCCGTAGGTAGGCTCGCCCATCGACGAGCAGCTGGCCCGGCGCACGCTGGTCATGGCCAGCGCCGCGCCGCGTTGCGATTGCAGCTGCGCAAAGAATTCGGCCAGCACGCGCGACTTGCCCGCACCGGCCTCGCCCGACAGGCACACCAGCTGCGCGCATCCGGCCTGCATCGCGTCGAAGGCCGCCAGCAGCTGCGCGATCTGCGGCTCGCGCCCGACCAGCCGCGCGCTCAGGCCCATGTCGGCCAGGCCGCGCGGCGACGCGTGGGCCGCGTCGCTGCGCAAGCCCGAGACGCAGAACACCTGCATGGGCTGCGCCTTGCCGCGCAACGCGAGCTGCGCAGCCGGGCCGAATTCGAAGCGGTGCTGCGCCAGTGCGCGGGTGGCGCCGGACACCAGCACCGTGCCCGGCTCGGCCGCGCTGAGCAGGCGCGAGGCGGTGTTGACCGTGTCGCCCGTCACCGCATAAGTGCCGCCCGCGCCGCTGCCCAGGCTGCCGGCCACCACCGAGCCGGTGTGCACGCCGATGTGCAGCGTCACGCCGCGCGACAGCCGCGGCGCCCATTGCTGGCTGAGTGAATGAACGCCGGCCAGCATGGCCAGCGCCGCGTCGATGGCGCGCACCGGGTCGTCCTCGTGCGCATGCGGCGCGCCGAACACCGCCATCACCGCATCGCCCACGAACTTCTCGACAAAGCCGTCGTAGCGCGCCACCGCCTGCGCCATCACCTCGAACAAGGCGTTCTGGAAGGCGCGCAGTGTTTCGGGGTCCAGCCCTTCGGCAAGGGACGTGAAGCCGGTGAGATCGGCAAAGAGAACCGTGACAAGCCGCCGGTCGGCCGCCTGCCCTTCGCTGTCGTTGGCTGCCGCATGTGCCGGCGGCGATGCCTGCTGCTCCTGTGCCAGGCCGCAGCGCGGACAGAACGCAAAGCCGGCCTCGATGGCCTGGCCGCACCCGCGGCAGGCCAGGCCCGCCCGCCGCCCGCAGCGCTGGCAAAACGCCGCCCCCGGCAGCAAAGCGCTGCCGCAACCGGCGCAGGAGGCAGGCAGCGTTGCCGACATGGCGTCCGCCATCGTGCGCCAGTTTGGGCGCGAACGCCAGCCGCTGCACCCTTGGCCGAAGAGACAGGCGATGCGCCATAGGCCGATGCGCCAGCACCTTCAACCCGCCACAAGTGATATTGCGCCGCGGGCGATTGTTCCGTGCAATGCGCACCCGTGAATCGTGCAGCGCCGCCTCACGGCTCCATGAAAAAAATCCAGGTGGGTGGCGCTGCTTCCGCTACGACCCGTTCGTTGCAGGAGGGGACCCGTCATGACCGATAGCGTCGCGCCGGAGTATGCGCGCTTCATTTCCGATGAGCGTCGCGCGAAGAGGCTGGAGGCCGTTGCCCGGCCCATGCCCGAGGGCGAGGTGTTCAAGCCCGTGTCGCTCAAGGGCGAGCAGGCGGCCCAGTTCCTGCGCGTGGCTGCGCGGCGCGCCAGCGGGCTGTTCCGACCGAGCCGCCACACCGAGGTGGTCTGGGTGCAGGGCGACAGCGAACTCGCGGTGAGCCTCGCGGGCCTGAACGTACAGCTCACCGAGGGATTGATCCGCGTGACCATGCCGGTGCGCTGCGACCAGACGGGCAGCGTGAACATCGAAGTGGTGTTTGCGGTGGGCAGCGCCAGGCAGCCCTCGGGCCTGTACGCCTCGACCTTCCGCCGGCCCATCGGCCCGGCCGTCGTCGTGGACACCTGGGGCGAGGCGCTCGTGGCCTTTGCGTGGCAGTGCGTGCTGGGCATGGTCACCGGCATCGCCGGGGCCGTGGGCAAGGATGCGCGCGGCAACGTGATGGTGCCGGCCGAGCTCAACGCGGACAAGGGCGTGCTGCAGATCGTGCCGATGGCGCGGCATCGCTTTGCCGGATCGAGCGGCCTGAAGGTCTCGCCATGAGCTTCGCCACCGACGACCTGGGCGTGCTCGGCAACCTGGCCGAGGCGCTGGGCATCTTCGAGAACGGCCAGCCGAACCCGGCGTGGTTCGGCCATCCGGAGGCATCGCTCAAGAAGATGCTCTCCAACCCCGAGCAGCGCGCCGCGCTGATTGCCTTCGTGGACGATGCCATGGGCGGCGCCGACCGCAGCACCGACCCGCGCGGCGTGGTGTGGCTGCCCATCGTGCACATCGACGACCCCGACCTCACGGTGTCGATCACGGTGGACGAGCATGCGGCCGACAACACGCTGCACATCGGCGTCGCGCTGTCGGTGCACACCAGAGGCGCGGTGGAATCCAACAGCTCGCTGGCGGTGCCGCTGTTTCGCGCGAAGAAGGACGGCGGGCCGGGCGTCGGCAGCCCGCTGCTGCTGGGCGCCGCCGGCGGGCGCATTCGCCTGGCCACCGAGATCGTCATCGACAGCGGCGCGCCGGTACCCGGCCAGGCGCGGCTGGGCGCCATCGGCATCGAGGTGGACCTGCCCACCTACCCCGGCATGCCGAAGGAACCCGACCCGGTGTTCGGTCTCAGCCTCACCGGTTTCCAGCTGCCGGGCGCCACCAGTCCGCGCGACATCCGCGTGGCCGCCGACGGCGTGGACGAACTGGACGATGCGCTGCTCGACCTGGTGCTGGCGCTGGTCAAGTCGCAGGCCGATTCGCAGCCCGCCAACTCGGTGATCGCGGCCATCGGCGGCATGCTGGGCCTGAAAAGCGGCGACGCGATTGCGGACTTCCCGATCACGCTGCTGCCCACGCAGGGCGTGCAGGCCATCGCCAACTGGCTGCACGGCCTGATCACCAACGACGCCAGCCGCAACCAGTGGCTGGGCTACCTGGCGCGCCTGTTCGGCGTATCGCCGCCTGCTGCGGGCCAACCGGTGAGCTTTGCCCTCGGCGCAGGCGCGGCGCTGCAGCTCAACCTGCGCGTGGACACCGGCCCCACCGGCAACGCGCGCCTCACGCCCACGCTGGGCCTGGTGCTGGGCGATGCCGGCAAGCGCGTGGAAGCGCGCGCCGACCTGTTCGACGTGGACCTGGTCACCGGCGCCGCACGCGCCCTGCCGCAGTTCGGCGTGTGGGCTGCGGCCGGCAACGCGGGTGCGCGCGTGCTCGACGTTGCGGGCCCGCCCATCGCGCGGGCCGATACGCTGCGCGTGGGCTTTGCCCTCGACGCGCAGCGGCGCCTGACCTTCGTGCTGGCCGCCGACAACGTGGTGCTCGGCGCGCACAGCTATCCGACGCTGGACCTCACCTCGCCCGACGCGGTGATGGACGCGGTGGGCAACACCGTGAGCGACGTGGCGGCGCAGCTGCTGGGCAATCTGGGCGGTGCGCTGCCGGCGGTGCGATTGCTCATCGGCCTGGATGCGCCCGCGGGCGTCACGGCCGTCACGCTGCCTGCCTTGATGACCAACCCGGTCGACGCCATCGGCGGCTACTGGCAGCAGCTGTTCGCCGCCGCCGGTCCGGCCGCGACGCAGGTGCTGGCGCAGCTGCGCAACCTCATTGCCGATGCGGGCTCCGCCGCCTCGGCCATCCTGGGCACCGGCAGCCCGCTCGACCCGTGGCGGGTGCCGCTCACCGGACCCCTGGCGCTGGAGTTCAGCGCCGACGGCCCCGTGCTCTCCATCGGCCTGGCCGTGTCGACGAGCGTGGACCAGCTGGGCCAGCGCTGCACCGTGGTGGAGACGCGCATTGCCGCCACGCTGGCCAAGCTGAACCTGCAGGCCAGGACGGCGAGCCTGCTGCCCGGCGTGGAGGGCGTGCTGTCGGCGCGCGAGCGCGGCGTCAATCCGCCGCGCGTCACGCTGGCGCTGGGCGACGGCGCGGCGCTCACTGCGCGCGGCGTGGGCCTGCGCCTGGGCTGGACGCCGGCCGGCGGCATGGCGGCCGGCGTGGCCGCGCCCGAACTGCAGCTGATGATGGGCGACATCGGCGTGCCCATCGCCATGCCGGTCATCGGCGCGGACGGCAATGTCACGCTGCCGCCTGCGGCATGGGACGGCGTGGAGGCCCTGGTCGGCTACCTGGGCCGCTTGCTGGGCGGCACCTTCGGCAGCGCCGTCAAGACGCTGGGCTGGAACATCGAGGCACCGCACAACGCCGGCGTGGCCGCCTCCGACGTGCGGCTGCGCCTGGGCGAGCTGGTGGCCAACCCGGCGCAGGCGCTGGCCGCGTGGCTGCCGCAACTGGCGCTCAGCGAGGCCGGGCCCGAGGTGCTTTCGCTGCTGTGCGACCTGTTCTCGGGCAGCGGCGACAACCTGGGCATCGTCGTGGGCAGCGGCCATCCGGACGACCCGTACCGCCTGGCCATCGGCGACGGCCTGCCGAACATCGCCGTGTGGCTGCCGCCGGCCGGCCTGGAGCCGCGCATCGTGGCGGCGCCCGAGTCCATCCGCCGCTGGCGGCCGGGCGACGACGGCCTGCCGCCCGAGGCGCTGGCGGCCGGCCTCGAGGCCGAGGCCGGTGTGGCGGCCGATGTGCGCGAGCTGGTGCAGGACCGCGACGTGGTCGGCGGCCTCACCGCGCTGGCACTGCGCTGGGTGGGTGGCGACGGCCGCATTGCCCCGCCGGCCGCCGCGCCTGCGGGCGTGAATGTCGACCTTGCCGGATTCGGCGCCGGCCAGCTGCTCGAACAGCTGGACCTGCGCAACCTGACCGGCCGCGTGCCGACCACCACCGTCTACATCGCGCTCGGTGCCAGCGCCTGGCCCGCGGCACCGGCAGGGCGCCGCGTGGACCTCTGCACGCCGCACCTGGATGCATCGATGTTCGCCGCGCCGGTCGCGGC
>JAFECZ010000346.1 GCA_018241905.1 Pseudomonadota bacterium | reverse complement strand
CTCCGGTTTCATCTTCCACCTTAACAAGGTGTCTTTGAAACCGGCAGCAGCCCAATGAGGGCTGCTACCGAACCAGACTTTCTGGGCGGCGGCTCCTCATCCAATGGCTTCCATCCGTCAGCAGAGAATATTGCATCACACAACGGACAAGCCTCTGCGTCCTTGGAAATTGGCGCTCGGCAATTTGGGCAATAAGACATCGGCATTCACTCCGCTAAGCGGCGTCCTCCACGCAATCTTCTCCACCTTTGAGACTGGAGCCCTCCACATGTTTGATGAGAAGGAAGTGACTGTCGAACGCCCGGTTCAGAGCGAACTGATAGTTCGCATGAACGTCGGCTCCTGGCCGGTTCCGCCATTTGCACTAGGGCCGGACCGTGCTAAGCGGAAGTTGAGGTTCTCCGGATTGCTCCTCGCTTGACAGCCACGATACGCGCCAACGCTCTGTTCCTTGCCAGTTTGCATCTCTTGGGACGGTGCGCTCGGTCCCACGCCGCCTGGTCTGCCTGAGCAGCCCGGTAGCCCTCTCGACCACCGTTGCGCTTGATCTCCCGGCTCACTGTCGAAGGAGTTCGCCCGATGATGCTGGCGATCGCTCGAATTGAGAAGCATGACACCACAGCACGTGAGATCTCCTCGCGCTCGGCCAAGGTCAGTGCCAAGGAGGACCGGCACCGCTTTGGAGGTGGTATTCCGCCCGTACGACACAGAATGCCCTCGACCGACGAATGCGATCGATCAAACAACTGAGCTATCTGTTGAAGGCTGTCGCCGGCTTTCCAGCGCCTTCCACATCAGCGCCTTCTGGCTATTCGTGAAGTAGGTCCGCGTTCGATACTTCATCTACAACACTCCTTCTGCATACGCAGTTTCTAGTGTGTTGCATCGATCGGTGAATCCGCCGATGGTCACTCGACGTTTGATCGTTTGATCGTGCGCGGCGGTACTTCCGCTTTCGTTCATCGCCCGGGAGCGGAAGTTCCCGGGCACGTGCCTGAATGTCGCTTGTCGGAACCGCAAGCAGTCAAAGACCAAGTACAACGCCCGGACACGCTGCTGAACCGTCTTGTGCCGCACTAAGGCGTCCGAAGCCGATCAGGTGGATCTCCCGATCGCGCCTGGCATGCGCCTCACGCGAAGCAGAGATCCATGTATCCGAGGGGTGCGTATAAGGCGCATCGACACTTGCCGGAGCCTCTATGTCCTCAAGCGCTGCCATCCATTGGGTCGAGCAGGGTTTGGTGCCCGATCGCGTCGTGCGCATGGGCATCCGGCGGCTGCTGCGCCAGCGCCTGGCCGAGGTGCACAGCGGCGACGGCGCGGCAACTGCTGCCTTGACCCAGCGCTTTGTGCAGGACATGCGCACCGCTGCGCTCGCCTTGCATCCGGACAAGGCGAATGCACAGCACTACGAGCTGGCCCCGCCTTTTTTTCAGGCCGTTCTGGGACCAAGACTGAAGTACAGCTGCTGCCTATGGCCTGAAGGCGACCACGCCAGCTTGGTGCAAGCGGAAGTTGCGGCGTTGGCACAGACGTGCCAGCACGCAGGGCTGTCCGATGGCCAGGACGTGCTCGAACTAGGCTGTGGCTGGGGCTCGCTCAGCCTCTGGATGGCGGAGCACTATCCAAGAAGCCGGATTATGGCCGTGTCCAATTCGCACTCCCAGCGCGCGTTCATCGACGCGCGGGCACGGTCCCGAGGCCTGACCAACCTCGAAGTCATCACCTGTGACTTCAACACGTTCGAGGCGCCGAACGGCCGCTTCGACCGGATCGTCTCGGTGGAGATGTTCGAGCACCTGCGCAACTGGCCGCGTGCCTTCTCGCGGATCGCACGATGGCTGCGCCCCGATGGAACATTCTTCATGCACGTTTTCGCGCACCGCGATGCGCCGTATGCATTCGAAGTACGCGACGTTTCCGACTGGATGAGCCAATACTTCTTCACTGGCGGCATGATGCCCAGCGACGATCTCCCCCTGCACTTTCAGGACGACCTGCGCCTGCTTGAGCGATGGCGCTGGAGCGGCCAGCACTACGCCAGGACGGCACGCGCCTGGCTGAGCAACATGGATGCGCAGCGCGAAGCACTGCTGCCCGTGGTCCAGGCAGCGCATGGCGGCGCTGGCGAGCTGTGGTGGATGCGCTGGCGACTCTTCTTCATGGGCGTCGAGGAGCTGTTCGCCTGGAATGGAGGCCAGCAGTGGTGGGTCAGCCACTATCTCTTCGAGCCGCGTCGCTGAGCCAGCCGCAGTGTCACCCTTCCTCGCTTGCAGCCGATGACTGAGCCGATCCTTTGCGCATTCAGCGGGCTCGCGGCGAGCGTGTTCCTGGCGCTGCTCGCCTGGCTCTCGAGCCTGCACCTGCATGACGCCAGCATCGTCGACCCGTTCTGGCCTTGCATGATCTTCGCAGCGGGCCTGGCCTATGCCGGCTGCCTTCCGCCGTCGGGCGAGCGCGGCATCCTGACGCTTTTGCTGGCACTGGCTTGGGCGCTGCGCCTGGGCGGCCATCTCGCGTGGCGGCGGCGTGCGCATCCGGGCGAGGACCGGCGCTACCAGGCGATTCGCGCGCGCCACGAGCCCGGCTTCGGCTTCAAGAGCCTTTACCTGGTGTTCGGCCTGCAGGCGGTCCTGGCCTGGTGCGTCTCCATGCCGCTTGGCGTGGCCTGGGCCGCCCATCGGCCCTGGCACTTGCCCGATCTCGTGGGCGCATCGCTCGCGGCGTTCGGTTTGATCTTCGAGGCGGTCGCGGACGCGCAACTGGCCGCCTTCCGGTGCAACCCCGCAGCAGCCGGCCAGGTCATGGACCGGGGCCTGTGGCGCTACAGCCGTCATCCCAACTATTTTGGCGAGGCCTGCTTCTGGTGGGGTCTGGGCATGCTGGCGGTGTCGGGCAGCGGCTGGGCGGGTGCATGGAGCCTTCTGTCGCCGCTGCTGATGACGGTACTGCTGCTGAAGGTGTCCGGCGTCGGCTTGCTGGAAGCGGACCTGCTCGAACGTCGCGGCCAGGCCTATCGGGACTATGTCGCCCGCACCCCCGCCTTCTTCCCGGGCCGTCCGCACGAGGGCACGGCACCATGAAGCGGGTGATCCTGGCCTGCGCGCTTGCCCTGGCTTGGCATGCGCATGTCTTGGCGCAGGAGCCGCTGTGGCGCTTCACTGTCTATCTGGACGACGAGCCCATAGGCACCCACGACTTCACGACGACTTCGGGCCCGGACGGGATACGCAGTCTTCGCAGCGACGCCGACTTTCGTGTGCGAATACTCGGCGTTCCGGTGTACCGTTACCAGCACCGTGCGCAGGAGCAGTGGCGCGGTAACTGTCTGCAGGCGCTGGACGCGCAAACCGACGATGGCGGCGAACGCAGCCGCGTGCAGTTGCACAAGGATGACCGTGGGGGCCTGCAGCTGCGAAGTCCGCAAGGCGGGGCGCGGCTTTCGGGCTGCATCATGAGCTTTGCCTACTGGAACCCCGCCCTGCGAACCCAGACGACCTTGCTCAACGCGCAGACGGGCGCCATGGAGCAGGTGCGTTGGGAGCGCATGGAAAGCGCCCCCATCGCCGCGCACGGCGAACCGGTGGACGCCGTGCGGTGGCGCGTGTCCGGCACGAAACAACCACTGGATGTCTGGTGGACCGAAGACGGCCGCTGGGTCGGGCTTGACGCCACCGTGCGCGGCGGGCGACGCCTGAGCTACCGGCTGCGTTGAAGAACAAGGAGCACCCGTAGCGCATGAAGCACCCACTGGCCATGGCGTGGACCTTTTCCGCGCTAATCTTCCTGGGCATGGACGCCCTCTGGCTCAGCCTCATGGCGCCGCGCCTGTACCGTCCGGAAATCGGCACGCTCCTGCGCGGCAGCTTCGATCTCGTGCCGGCGCTGCTGTTCTACGCCTTGTATGTGAGCGGGATGGCCGCCTTTGCGGTGCGGCCGGCACTGGTTGCAGGCCGGCCGCTCGTTGCCGGCCGGCTCGGCGCGCTGCTGGGTCTGGTCAGCTACGGAACGTATGACCTGACCAATCAGGCCACGCTCGTGGGCTGGACCTGGCGCGTCACGCTGGCTGACCTGGCATGGGGTTCGCTCGCAACCGGCGCGGCCGCCGCGCTTTCGAGCATGGCCACCCTGGCCATCGTGCACATGCGTCTCCAGCGCCGCTGAAATCCGGCAGGCTACATCCCGACGAGGGAGCCCATCGTGCGCGCCAGCCAGCCTTCGAACAGCACCTTGCCCTCCACCGACGCCAGGCAGATGCATTCGCCCGCCGCACCCACCACCGGCTGGTGGCGGATGGCGCCATCGGTCTCGTCGAAGTCGCCGGCCGAGAATTCTGCACGACCGTCGTCGAAGGCGCCCCACAGCACCTGTGTCAGCTCGCTGTGGCTGTGCGTATGACGCGGCAGCATCCGCCCCGCCCCGATGCGCAGCATGAAGACATTGGCCTGCGGCTCATCGGGCAGCGTCACGCGATTCCAGTACATGCCCGGCCCCATCCAGCGCCAGCGGCTCACCTCGCAGCGGGCCAGGGCGCGGGGCCAGGCGGTCGGCAGCGGCGGCTTGGCGCCTTGCGGCGCGGTGCCGTGCAGCTCGGGCGCATCCAGCGCAGCCAGCGTGCGCTCGAGCGCATCGGCAGGCAGCTGCGCCGGCGCCAGGGCGTCGAGCAGCGCGCCGCCCAAGGCGTCGAATGCCTGCATGCGCCGGCGGCAATGCGCACAGGCCTCCAAGTGAACCTCCAGCAGGAGGCGATGGCCGGCGCCCAGCGTGCCGGCGGAATGGGCCAGCAACAGGGCGTCGTCGGGATGGTGTCGGATCATGGCTCGAGCCCATTGAGCTTGCGGCGCAGCTGGTTCAGCGCCAGACGCACCCGCGACTTCACCGTGCCCAGCGGGATGCCGAGTTCTGCGGCGATGCGCGCATGGGGGTGTTCCTCGTAAAAAGACAGTTTCAAGACTTCCTGCTGCTCGATCGGCAGCGCCGCCACGGCCGCACGCAAATCGCGCTCGCGCTGCATGCTCAGCAGGCGCGCTTCGGGCGTCGGGGTGTCGTCGGCTTGCTCCTGCGCCGCGCCTTCTCCGGGCGCGGGTCCTGCTTCTTCCATGCGATGGCCCGCACGGCGGTAGTAGTCCACGCGCAAGTTGCGCGCGACCGTGAAGACCCAGGTCGACGCCGCGGCCTGCCGGGCGTCGAAGCTCGCGGCCTTGCGCCAGACGCTGACCATGGCCTCCTGCGCAAACTCCTCGGCGTGCATCTCGCTGCTGCCCGAGCGCATCAGGTAGCTCTTGAGGCGCGGTGCGAAGTGCTTGAAGAGCGCGGCGAACGCCTGGCGATCCCCTTCCTGCCCGACGGCCAGCAGCCACGTGCTCAGTTCTTCCCCGGTAGGCAGGGCGTGGCTGTCTGGCGGCATTGCGATCGACAGGTAGGGAGGCAGCTTGCGCCCCGAGGCGGATTCGCTCGACGAAGGCTGCCGCATGGTGGTCATGCTCCTTTTTACGAGAGGCAGGCGCGATTGGATCACACCGGCGGGCGATCCGGCGATGATCCAGCGCCGGGCCTTTCTACGTACAAGTGGGCAGCCAACCACCGCACCACCCATGCCGCTGCATTCCGACTCGTCCGCGAATACCCACGCCACGCGTTCACCGTCCGGCCGGCCCGGCGCATTGCACATTGCTGTAATAGGCGCCGGCATTTCCGGGCTGTCGGCAGCCTGGCTGCTTTCCGGGCAGCACCATGTGACCCTGTTCGAGAGCGAACCGCGCGCAGGCGGCCACGCCCATACCGTGGACGTCCGGATCCAGGGCGAGCAGGTCGCG
>JAFECZ010000345.1 GCA_018241905.1 Pseudomonadota bacterium | reverse complement strand
GTCTTCCATGCGCTGGCCGACCCCACGCGCTGCGCCATCGTCTGCGCGCTGGTGGGCGGCGCGCAGACCGTGTCGGCGCTGGCGGCGCCCTTCGACATGGCGCTGCCGTCCTTCATGAAGCACATCGCGGTGCTGGAGAACAGCGGCCTCATACGAAGCAGCAAGCTGGGACGCTCGCGCACCTGCGAGCTGGTGCCCAAGAAGCTGCAGCAGGCCGAGCAATGGATTGCCGAGCAACGCGCGATGTGGGAGGCCCGCTGCGACCGCATGGCCGCATTTGTCGAACAACTTCACCTCAAGGAGCAAACCCATGTCACCAAGCGGCAACGCTGACGCCCGCGATCTCATCATCACCCGCACGCTTCGTGCGCCGCGCCAGGCCTTGTGGCGAGCGTGGTCGGAGCCCGAACTGCTCAAGCAATGGTGGTGCCCCAGGCCCTGGACGACCGAAGTCCGGGCTTTCGACCTGCGCCCGGGCGGCGCCTTTCACACATTCATGCAGGGCCCCGACGGCGGCACGAGCGACAACCCCGGCTCCTTTCTGGAGGTGGTGCCCCAATCGCGCCTCGTGTTCACCTCGATGCTCACGGCGGGCTGGCGACCCCACAAGCCCTGGATGGGGTTCACCGCCATCATCACGATGGAGGACGAAGGCGCCGGAAGCCGCTACACCGCGCACGTGATGCACCCCGATGCCGAAACCAGCAAGGAGCACGAGAAGCTGGGCTTTTTCGATGGATGGGGCACCGTCATCACCCAGCTCGACGAATTCGCAGCGACCCTGCGCTGAACAAAGAAAAAGCCGGCCCAAGAGCCGGCTTTTTTTCTTGATGTGTGACGTTTATTCTTAGTAGCGATACACAGGACGCGGATGCGGCCCGTAGTAGCGAGGACCACCGTGGCGGTAGTAGCCGCCACCCTGGATGTACACCGGTGCCGGACGGTAGTAAACCGGCGGCGGCGCGTAGTAGACGGGAGCCGGACGGTAGTACACCGGCGGCGGCGCGTAGTAGACAGGGGCCGGCGGGTAATACACAGGCGCCGGGGCCACCACCACGCCAGGAACGCCCACGTTGACCGACCAGGCCACCCCAGCCGATGCCGTGGCGGCAGCGCCCAAAGCGCCGGCAGCCAGCACACCGGCGGCAACCCACTTGAAAACGGAACGATTCATAGTCATTTGGTACTCCTTGCGGGCAACCCGCCCAAGCGGGATGCCGTGTCCTAGTGATTGAACGCGCAACCTGTAAGTTCCGTGCACGATGCACGGTGAAGATCGTTCCAAAAGGTAACCCAAACCCGACGCGTGCGCTGTAGGAGGAAGGCGCCAGGCGGCCCCGGACATCTCGCCCTTCTAGAATCCCATGATGAATTCCCCTGCCGATAAAGAGCCGGCCAAGCCCAGCAATTTCCTGCGCCACGTCATCGAGCACGACCTTGATCAAGGCACCTACGCCACCCGCAAGTGGGGCGGATCGCCCGGCGATGCCGGCCATCATGCCCAGGGCATGGCCGATCCGGCCCGCGTGCGCCTGCGCTTTCCGCCCGAGCCCAATGGTTATCTCCACCTGGGCCATGCCAAGAGCATCTGGCTGAATTTCAGCCTGGCCGAGCAGTACGGCGGGGTGTGCCACCTGCGCTTCGACGATACCAACCCCGAGAAGGAAGAACAGGAATACGTCGATGCCATCCGCGAGGCGGTGCACTGGATGGGCTACGGCACCTCCATTGCCGACGATCCGGCACATCCCGGGCAGCAGGCCTCGCACCAGTTCTTCGCGAGCGACTATTTCGACTTCATGTACCGCGCGGCCGAGTACCTCATCGGCGCGGGCCTGGCCTACGTGGACGAGCAAAGCGCCGAAGAGATGCGCATCAGTCGCGGCGACTTCAATACGCCCGGCACGCCCAGCCCCTTCCGCGCCCGCACGCCCGAAGAAAACCTGGCGCGCTTTCGCGACATGCGCGATGGCAAGCTGCCCGACGGCGGCGCGGTGCTGCGCGCCAAGATCGATCTGGCCAGCCCCAACATCAACCTGCGCGACCCGGCCCTGTACCGCATCCGCCGCGCGACTCATCACAACACCGGCGACAAGTGGTGCATCTACCCGATGTACACGTTCGCCCACCCCATCGAAGACGCGCTGGAGCAGATCACCCACAGCATCTGCACGCTGGAATTCGAAGACCAGCGGCCCTTCTACGACTGGCTGCTCGACCGCCTGGCCGAAGGCGGCCTCGTGGCCAGCCCGCACCCGCGGCAATACGAATTCGCGCGTCTCAATGTCAACCACATCGTGACCAGCAAGCGCAAGCTGCGCCAACTGGTGGAAGACAAGCACGTCGACGGCTGGGACGATCCGCGCATGCCCACGCTGGCCGGCCTGCGCCGCCGCGGCTACACGCCCGATGCGATCAAGCTGTTCTGCGAGCGCTCGGGCGTGACCAAGGCCGGCGGCTGGACCGACTACGCCGCACTCGAGGCCGCCCTGCGCGAAACGCTCGACCCCATCGCGCCGCGCGCCATGGCCGTGCTCGACCCGGTCAAGCTCGTCATCACCAACTGGGGCGAACTCATGGGCGGCGACGATGCGCTGGACGCCTGCAGCGCGCCGGTGCACCCGCACCACCCGGACATGGGCTCGCGCCGCTTCAAGCTCGGCCGCGAGGTCTGGATCGAGCGCACCGACTACGAAGACGTGCAGCCCAAGGGGTTCTTTCGCCTCTTCCCCGGCAACAAGGTGCGCCTGAAATACGGCCACGTCGTCGAATGCACCGGCGCCACGCGCGACGCCAGCGGCGCGCTGGTGGAAGTGCAGGCCAGGCTGGTGCCCGACACCAAGAGCGGCACGCCCGGCGCCGATGCGATCAAGGTCAAAGGCAACATCACCTGGGTGGCAGCCGCCGACGCGGTGGCGGCCGAGGTGCGCCTTTACGAGCGCCTGTTCACCCCCGACCAGCCCGGCGCGGGCGAACTCGAGGACGAGATCAACCCCGACAGCCTGCAGATCTGCCAGGCCTACGTCGAGCCCTCGCTCGCCCAGGCCAACGGCGATGTGCCTTTCCAGTTCGAGCGCCACGGCTATTTCGTGCTCGACGCGAAGGCCGGCAACGGCAACGGCAACGGCCGCCCGGTGTTCAACCGGGCCGCCGGCATGCGCGACAGCTGGGGCAAGTAGCCATGGCGGCGCCCATTCGCCGCCGCAGCTTGCTGGGTGGCGTGGCCTGCGTGCTGGCCGCGCACGCCGTCGGCGCGCGCGCCCGCACGGCCGACGACGGCCCGGTGCAATGGCCGCGCAGCTCGCAGGTGCCCGGCGGCATCGCGCGGGTGTCGCTGGGCCCGGGCGCGCAACGTCCGCAGGCCTTGGCCGAGGGCGTCCCGTTGCTGGTGCTCGGCGACCCCATCGAATGGACTGCGCTGGTGGGTATTCCGCTGTCGGCCGTGCCCGGCGAGCGCCACATCGAGGTGCGCAGCGGCAGCGCAGGCACAGCGCGCAGGCTGGCCTATACCGTCTCGACCAAGAAATACACCGAGCAGCGCCTGAAGGTGCCGCCGCGCACGGTCGACCTGTCGCCCGCCGACCAGGCCCGTTACGAACGCGAGCGCACCCATCTGGCCGGCGTGATGGCCACTTTTTCCGACGCCGCGGTGCTGCCCGCATCGCTGCAGATGCAGGTGCCGGTGCCCGGCAGGCGCTCCAGTTCCTTCGGCTTGCGCCGCATCTTCAACGGTCAGGCGCGCAATCCGCACAGCGGCATGGACATTGCCGCCGGCACCGGCACGCCCGTGCTGGCGCCCCTGCCCGGCCAGGTGATCGACACCGGCGACTATTTCTTCAATGGCAACACGGTCTGGCTCGACCATGGCGGCGGCCTGCTGAGCATGTATTGCCACCTGAGCGTCATCGGCGTGCAGCCGGGCGCACAACTGCGCGCGGGCGAGCGCCTGGGCGAAGTGGGCGCCACCGGCCGGGTGACCGGGCCGCACCTGCACTGGTCGGTGATGCTCAACCGGGCCATGGTGGACCCGGCGCTGTTCATCGAAGCCTAGGTATCGCTAGTCCTCGATCGGGCGCGACAGGTACACGCCTTCGCGCCCGACGATCGGCTTTCGAGTGGGCATCAGCACCGTGCAGTCGTCGCACGGCGCGCGCACTTCCTCGTCGCCGTCGACGGCAATGAGTTCGCCCTTGGCGAAGGCCTCGAAGCCCACCAGCGGTCGCGTGAAGCGGAATTCCGGCGTCTTCACCATGCGCGTGTGCAGCAGTTCGAAGCGCCGCTGCGGCGCAGGCTGCGGCCGACTTGCCGGATCGCGCCGGATCAGGCCGAAATGAGCCACGAAATCCAGCGCCACCTGCGTCGCAAGGTCGGCCGCCGATTGCAGGAAGTGCTGGCCGCATTCCGCCACCAGCGCCGCGCCCGCCGTGCCGCCATCTTCCCCATGCCGCCCGTGCTGGATCAGCGGGGTGCCCGAGCCCAGGCCCTGGGGCATGACCAGGTGGATGGACGGCCGGCCGATGGCCAGCGCCACCTCTGCGTTGCGGTCGAAGGCCGGGTAGACCCAGAACGGATCGACCGGCTGGCTGGTGGAGTGAATATCCAGGATGTGGTCTGCCGCCGCCACCACGGGGCGCAACTCGCGCGCGCGGCGCAGCTCGGGGCTGTCTTCGGGGCCGTTCAGCCATTCGTCGGACCACACGCGGTTGAGGTTGTGCACCAGTTGCCGGTTCTCGTACGGTGCCTTGGCATCGAAGGCGTTGTAGGCCTCCACATGCGCGAAGCTCACCGTCAGCGTGCCGATTTCCGGGCGCACGCCCGTGTCCAGCAGATGCGTGGCCGCCACCATGCCGCAGATCTCGTTGCCGTGCGTGAGCGCATTGACCAGCACATGCGGCCCCGGACGGCCCGACTCGAACCGGTGGACGTACGGGATGCCGGTATTGCCCTTTGCATAGGCGGAAATATCGCGGGGCAGGACCTCGAAAGGAGGAAGATCTTCTTGTTGAGTCATGGCATGGATTGTGTCAATTTGCCAACCAAACCCGTACACTCCGCAGACCTACAACTTTTGGTTACATGCGCATGGACACCATGAGCGACCCGCACCGAGCGAGACGTGGGCATGAGATGCAGGCCTACCGCAGCTCGGGTGCCAAGGGCTGGGGCGTGGCGCTCCTGGGCGGACTGCTGTTGCTGGCTTCCTACCAACTGCCCGTCGGCAGTTCCCTGCAGACCTTGTCGGTCGGGTTGAGGCCGGTGGCATGGCTGGCCCTGCTGCTGGGCCTGGCGTTCGTTGTCTATGTGCGCGCCACGCGCAGCACCGTGCCGCCGCCTCGGGTTGCGGAGCCCGCCGAGGACGAGGCGCAGGCCGGCATGACGCGGCCTTCGGTGCTGGCCGCCCTGGGCGTGAGCCGCAGCAGCGGCGCCGAACTCGAGCCGCGCTTCGTCGACACCATTTCGGTCCGCCCTGCAGCCGGCGAAGAAGACGAATCGGAAGTGGAAGAGGAGCCCGAGACACACTGGGGCCCGCGCCTTCTGGCGCAGCTGGACTGGCGCCGCTTCGAGGCGCTGTGCGCGGCCTTCTTCAAGCAGGCCGGCTTTGCCGCCAGCACCCAGAGCAAGGGCGACGACGGCGGCGTGGACATCTGGGTGCAGTCGCGCCACATGCCCGAGCCGCGCATCGTGCGCTGCCGGCACTGGGAAGACCAGGCAGTCAGCGCGAAGGAGCTGCGCGACTTCCTGTCGGCGATGAGTGCGCAGGGCCTCGCCCACGGCACCTACGTGACCAGCTCGACCTTCTCGCTCGAAGCGATGGAATTCG
>JAFECZ010000344.1 GCA_018241905.1 Pseudomonadota bacterium | reverse complement strand
TACCGTGCCGAAGCCCACGCCCTCCAGGTACACGCGCTGCACCAGGTCGATGGCGAAGCGCAACGGGTTGACCCAGGTGGCGATCTGCAGCGCCTGCGGCATGTTGCTCACCGGCGTGGTCAGTCCCGAGAGCAGCATCATCGGCATGATCAGCACGAAGGTGTAGAGCATGGCCTGCTGCATGTTGGCCGACACCGCCGAAATCGACAGGCCGATGCCCACGCTGGCCACCGTGAAGAACACCAGGCCCGCGTACAGCGTGAAGAGCGAGCCCGCCATCGGTATGCGGAACCACAGCGTGCACACCAGCAGGATCAGCGTGGACTGCACCAGCCCCACCAGCACCGGCGGAATGGCCTTGCCGATCATGATCTGCGTGGGCGTGAGCGGCGTCACCAGCAGCTGGTCGAAGGTGCCCTGCTCGCGCTCGCGCGCCACCGACAGCGCCGTGAGCAGCAGCGTCTGCAGCATGCTCAGCGCCGCCACCAGGCCAGGCATGAAGTTCCAGCGCGTCTCCAGGTTCGGGTTGAACCAGGCGCGCTGCTCCACCCGAAGCGGCGGCCCTGCGGCGCCGCCATGGCGCGCACTCCACTGCGCGTTGAAGCCGTTCACCACCTCGGTCACGTAGCCGACGGCCGCACCGGCGGTGGTGGAGTTGCGCGCATCGACGATCACCTGCACCGGCACGGCTTCGCCGGCCATCAGCTGTTGCTCGAAGCGCGGGCCGATGTGCAGCACCAGCAGCACCTTCTGCGTGTCGATCGGCGCGGCAATGTCGGCCGGCGAGCGCAGCGTCATGGCGCGGCGGAACACGCCGCCGCCCTCCAGCTTGGCCGCCAGCTCGCGCGCCGCCGCGCCGTGGCTCTGGTCGAGCAAGGCATAGTCGACCCGCTGCAGATCGTAGGTGGCCGCGTAGCCGAAGATCAGGCTCTGCATGATGGCCGGCGCCACCAGGATCACGCGGCTGGCCGGGTCCTTCAGGATGGCGAGCAGCTCCTTGCGGCACAGCTGCAGCACGCGCAGGAAGTAGTCGGCAATGGCGGGCAGCATGTGTTGTCTCAATCCAGCCGCTTGCGGGTCACGAAGCGGGCCACGCACAGCAGGCCCACGGCGTAGCCCACGAGGATCAGGCAGTTCTTGATGACCAGGGGCCAGATGTTTCCCGCCAGGAAGAGCGCGCGGATCAGCTCCATGAAATAGGTGGCCGGAAGGATGTGCCCGATCACGCTCACCACCCACGGTACGTTGCGCAGGTCGAACAGGAAGCCCGACAGCAGCAGCGCCGGCAGGAAGCTCGACAGCAGCGCCACCTGGCTGGCCAGGAACTGGTTGCGCGTGACGGACGAGATCACCAGCCCGATGCCCACCGCCACGATCAGGTAGAGCATGGAAGCAAGCACCAGCAGGAACAGCGAGCCGGCCATGGGCACCTCGAACAGCCAGCGCGCCGCCACCAGGCACAAGCCGAGGCCCACCATGCCGATGCCGAAGTACGGGATGATCTTGGCCACGAGGATTTCCGCCGGCCGCACCGGCGTGACGAACAGCGCCTCCAGCGTGCCCCGCTCCCACTCGCGGGCCATGACCAGCGCGGTGAGAAAGGCGCCCACCAGCGTCATGATGAGCACCACCAGCCCCGGCACCAGGTACCAGGTGCTGTTGTTGGCGCTGTTGAACCACAGGCGCGGCTCCAGCGTGACCGAGCCCACGCCGCTGGCCACCGGCACGGCCGGCGCACCGCCGCCCCGGTCGGCCACGCGCTGTGCGTTGCTGCCCAGTGCCGCGCCGGCATAGCGCAGGATGGTGTTGGCCTTGTTCGCGTCGGCGCCGTTCACCACGATCTGGATGCGCGCGTCGCCCGCCGCCAGCCGGCTGGCGAAGTCGCCGGGCACGCGCACGATGCCGTCCACCTTGTGCGCGCGCAGCAGCGCCTCTGCCTCTTTCATCGACACCATGGGCACCGGCGAGATGTAGGGCGTGAGCGACAGCCCCGCCACCGCCTGCGTGGCCGTGGGCGAGCTGTCTTCCATCACCAATGCCAGCGGCGCGTTCTTCACGTCCAGCGACAGCCCGAAGCCGAACAGCAGGATGAGCAGGATGGGCAGCAGGATGCCGATGGCCAGGCTGCTCGGGTCGCGCAGCAGTTGGCGCGTCTCCTTGCGGGTGAGCGCCGCCAGCCGAGCCAGCGCGCGCGAGCGGGTGTCCATGCCGGTGCTCATGCCGCCGCCCCCTGCCCCGCCGCCTGCGCGCGCGCCTGGCTGACGATGCCGATGAAGGCATCTTCCATGTTGGGACGGCGCCCCGGCGTGGGCTGCGCCCTGGCGCGCACCTCCTGCGGCGTGCCGATGGCCAGCAGCTTGCCGGCGTCCTGGATCACGATGCGGTCGCAGTACTCCGCCTCTTCCATGAAGTGCGTGGTGATGATGACCGTGACGCCCGCCGCGGCCAGCGCGGTGATGCGGCGCCAGAACTCGCGCCGCGCCAGTGCGTCGGTGCCGCTGGTGGGCTCGTCCAGGAACAGGATCTCGGGCTCGTGCAGCAGGCCCGTGGCCATGGCCAGGCGCTGCTTGAAGCCGCCGGGCAGCTGGCCGCTGGTGGCGTCTTCCTGGCCCGCGAGGTCGAATTCGCCCAGCACCGCGCGCACCCGGCTGCGAAGCTTGTCGCCGCGCAGGCCGTAGGCGCCGCCGAAGAAGGACAGGTTCTCGGCCACCGTGAGGTTGCCGTACAGCGCGAACTTCTGCGACACATAGCCGATGCGGCTGCGCGCCTGCGCCCGCGCATGCCGCAGGTTGACCCCCGCCACCTGCAGGAAGCCGCTGCTGGCCGGCAACAGGCCGCACAACATGCGGAAGGTGGTGGTCTTGCCCGCGCCGTTGGGCCCCAGCAGCCCGAAGATCTCGCCGCGCCGCACCTGGAAGCTGGTGCTGGCCACGGCGGTGAAGTCGCCGAAGCGGCGCACCAGGTCGCGCACCTCGATCACCACCTCGCCGGATTCCGCGGCGGGCAGGTCATTGGCTGTGCTCGCGCGTGTCTTCGAAGCGCCGGCCTGCCCCCGAAGCAGCACCATGAAGCCGTCTTCCAGGCGCGCCGGCACCGGCTCCGCGGCCGCGCCCTGCAGCAGTGCATCGAGCGCGCCGGCGTCGGCCTTGGGTTGGCGAATGAAGCGCACGTCGCCGCCCTCGGGCACCGCGTCGACCACCACCGAAGGATCGTCCAGCAGCCGTGCCTGCAGCGCGCGCGCCGGCATGCCCTCGGGCGCCTTGGCCACGAAGCACAGGCCGTCGGCCCGCGCGCGAAGTTCTTCGGGCCGGCCCTGCGACAGCAGCCGGCCGTCGTGCATCACGAACACCTGCGCGCAGCGCTCGGCCTCGTCGAGGTAGGCGGTGCTGACCACGACGCTCAGCCGCTCCTCGCGCACCAGTTGCTCCACGATCTGCCACAGCTCGCGGCGCGACAGCGGATCGACGCCCACCGTAGGCTCGTCCAGCAACAGCAGTTGCGGCGAGCGCACCAGCGTGCAGGCCAGCCCGAGCTTCTGCTTCATGCCGCCCGAGAGCTTGCCCGCCGGGCGCGCGGTGAAGCGCGCGAGGTCGGTCATTTCGAGCAGGCGCGCATAGCGCTCGCGGCGCAGGTCGGCCGGCACGCCGTGCAGGTCGGCATAGAGGTCGAGGTTTTCCTGCACGCTCAGGTCTTCGTACAGGCCGAAGCGCTGCGGCATGTAGCTGATGCGGTCCTGCACGGCCTGGGGCTCGCGCGCCACGTCGATGCCCAGCACCTGCAGCGTGCCCTCGTCCGGCTTCAAGAGGCCGGCCACCAGGCGCAGCAAGGTCGTCTTGCCCGCCCCGTCGGGCCCGACGAAGGCGCTGAGCGCGCCCGAAGGCACGGCCAGGCTCACGTCCTGCAGTGCCTGCACCGGCGCCGGCTTGCCCTTGACCGCGAAACGCTTGTGCAGGCCCTGGGCGACGAGCGCGGGCGAATCGCTCATGGGCGCCTTTCGGTCTTGGCGGGATCCTGCCTGGGCTGCTGGTCGAGTGCGATGCGTACGGTGGCCGGCATGCCCAGGCGAAGCCTGTCGGCGCCGTCGTCGGCCAGCACGCGCACTTCATAGACCAGGCTGCTGCGCAGCTCCTCGGTCTGCACCGTCTTGGGCGTGAACTCGGCCACCGACGAGATGTAGCCGATGCGGCCGTTCAGCGGCTCGCCCGGATGGCTGTCGGTGACCAGCGTGGCCGCCATGCCGGATCGGATGCGGCCCAGGTCCGCTTCGGACACATAGGCCCGCACCCACTTGGGATTGGTCACGGCCAGGGTGAACACGGGGCGCTGGGGCGAGGCCATGTCGCCCGGCTCCATGAGGCGTGCGCGCACCACGGCATCGATGGGCGCCTTCAGGGTCGACTCGGCGACCTGGTGCTCCAGCACGGCCAGCGCCGCGCGGGCCGATTCGAGCTGGCCCTGCGCCTGCGCGATGTCTTCCTTGCGCGGGCCGGTTACCACCAGCTGCTGCGCCTTGCGCGCATTATCCAGCTGCGCCTGCGCCACCTTGCGCCTGGCCTGGGCCGCATCCATGTCCTGCTGGCTCACGCCGCGCCCGCCGGTGCTCTGGCCGATGCCCTGCAGCCGCTCCACCTCCTGCTGGGCCAGGCGGGCATCCGCCTCGGCGGCGGCCACCTGGGCGCGGGCCTGGCCGATTTCCTCGGGCCGGCTGCCGGTCTGCAGCCGCTCCAGCGCCTGCTGGGCCACCGCGATCTGCGCGCGCGACTGGTCGGCGCGCAGCTGCAGCGTCTTGACGTCGAGCTCGCCCAGCACCTGGCCGGCCTTGACGTGGTCGCCTTCCTCCACCGTGAGCTTGGCGATGCGCTCGCTGCCGTTGAAGGCCAGCGACACCTGGCGCAGGTCGACATTGCCGTACAGCACCAGCTCGCTGCGCGATGCCGGCTCGCGCTGCAGCCACCAGGCCAGCACGGCACCACCCGCAAGCAGGACCACGGCAGCGGCGATCAATGGCTTCTTGTTCATGGCAAAGAAGAGAAAGAGCGGTTGTGGGCAGCCTTGCGACCTTGTAGACTGCATGATATTAAATTTGAATTCAAATTCAAACAGATTTCTGCGCAGCAGCCCAATGAAGAGAACGCCACCACGGAAGACGAAGGCGCGAACCGGCGGCCAGGGCGGCAGCGCCCTGCCTGCCCGCACGCCGCGCGCCGGTGGCCAGGCCACCCGCCAGCTGCTGCTGGAAACGGCCGGCCAGCTCTTTGCCGAGCGCGGCCTGGCCGAAGGCACGACCAAGGAAATCGCCCAGCGCGCAGGCACGCCCATGGCGTCCATCAACTACCACTTCGGCAGCCGCGAAGGCCTGTACGAGGCCGTGCTGATCGAGGCACACAAGCAGATCGTCGACCTGGACGAACTGCTGGCCGTCACCCAGGACGCCACTGCGAGCCCGCAAGACCGGCTGCACATGGTGCTGGCCAATGTGCTGCACCTGTCGGCCCGGCGCGATGCGCCCTGGGGCTTTCGGGTGATGGTGCGCGAGGTGCTCTCGCCCTCGGCCATGCTGCCGGCCATGGTCGAGAAGGCCGTGCGCCCCAAGGCCGCGGCCATGCGCGCGCTCATGGGCCAGGTGCTGGGCTTGCCCGAAGACCATCCCGCCGTGCAGCGCGCAGTCGCCTTCGTGGTGCTGCCCGCCATCGTGCTGATGGTGGCGCCGCGCGAAGCCCCCGAGCGTGTGCTGCCCGCCGTGGTCCAGGACCCGGCGGGCCTGCAAGAGGACCTCGTGCGCTACGTGATGGGCGGCCTGGCCGCGCTGGCTGCTGCGCATGGGACAACT
>JAFECZ010000343.1 GCA_018241905.1 Pseudomonadota bacterium | reverse complement strand
CTTCCAGGAAAGAAACGAGAGGCCCGCCGATCCCGGCGGGCCTCTTGTCTTGCGTCGTGCTCAGTCTTCGCTCGGAAGCCGGAACAGGCTGGTGGCCTGCAGATCCAGCGCCGCTTGATCGCGCTGGTTGATGAGGCGCCACCGCCAGACCAGGATGCCCAGCGTGGGCCGCTTCTCTGAGCGCCGCACTTCGATCACATCGGCCACCAGCCGCAGCGAATCACCGGGGCGCACCGGATTGGGCCACTTCACGTAGTCCAGGCCCGGCGAGGCGAAGGATTCGGAGCCCTCCAGCGCGGCCAGCGCCACCAGGCGCATGGCGATGCCGCAGGTGTGCCAGCCGCTGGCGATCAACCCGCCGAAAGGGCCTTCGGCCGCGGCCCTGGCGTCGGTGTGGAACCATTGCGGGTCGTATGCGTTCGCGAACTGCAGCAGTTCCTCCTCGGTCACGAGGTACGGACCGGCCTCGATGCGCTGGCCCGGGTGGAAGTCGGCGAACTTCATCTTCTTCTTCTTTTGTTTCGAGTCGCCGGCTTCAATAGGTCTCGAGGTGCAGTCGGCCTTCGCGCTTGAGGGCGGCGCCCACGTTATCCCAGTCCAGGCCCGCATCCTGCGCCACGTCGCGCAGCGCCAGCACCACGCCTTCTTCCATGCTCTTCAAGCCGCACACGTAGAAGTGGCTCTGCCCATCTTTGAGCAACTCGGCCAGGTCGGCGGCGCGCTCGCGCATCAGGTCTTGCACGTAGCGCTTGGGGCTGCCCTGTGTGCGGGAGAAGGCGAAGTTGATGTCGATGAAGTCCTTGGGCAGCGACTGCAGCGGGCCGAAGTAGGGCAGCTCCTGCTGGGTGCGCGCGCCGAAGAAGAGCATCAGCTTGCCGCCCTCGAACTTGCCGCTCTTGCGCAGGCGCCGGCGCCACTCGGTCATGGCGCGCATGGGCGCGCTGCCGGTGCCGGTGCAGATCATCACGATGTGCGACTTCGGGTGGTTGGGCATCAGGAAGGACGAGCCGAAGGGCCCGATCACCTGCACCTTGTCGCCCACCTTGAGGTCGCACACGTAGTTGGACGCCACGCCGCGCACCGGCCGGCCCTGGTGGTCTTCCAGCACCCGCTTCACGGTGAGCGACACGTTGTTGTAGCCCGGCCGTTCGCCGTTGCGCGGGCTGGCAATGGAGTACTGGCGCGCGAAGTGCGGCTTGCCGTTGGCGTCCGTGCCCGGCGGGATGATGCCGATCGACTGCCCCTCCAGCACCGGAAACGGCATGGCGCCGAAGTCCAGCACGATATGGTGCGTCTGGTTCTCGTAGCCGGCCTCGGTGCAGTTGAAGTTGCCCACCACGGTGGCGGTAGTCGGCACCTTGGGCGGGTAGAGGTTGGTGTAGGCATGCGCGGCCGACCAGGGCGGCGTGGTGGCGCCGTACTGCGCCGAGTTGAAGGCCACGGTACCCGGTTCAGGCTCGGTGATCTGCTCCGCCGCGCTGGCCAGGGCCGCTTGTTGCGGCGGCAGCTCGGCCGGTGCGCCTGCGCCTTCGGCCTCCAGCTGCTCGGGCGTGAGTTCGGCCGGCAGCTCGTCCCAGGTCAGCTGCTCCTCGATGGAGTAGGCCTTGGCCGCCGGCATGGTGCGCCAGTTGTCGATGCTGCCGGTGGGGCAGGGCGAGATGCAGGCCATGCAGGCGTTGCACACGTCGGCCCGCACCACGTAGTTGCGGTCGTCGTGCGTGATGGCGCCCACGGGGCAGGTGGCCTCGCAGGTGTTGCAGCGGATGCAGATCTCGGGGTCGATCAGGTGCTGCTTGATCACCCCGATGTTGACGACGGCCATGTCCATGTTGTGTCTCCTTCCTAATCCCGGCGGCCGAGCGCCGGGCCGCCCCAAGCCGGCCGCGCCTCCCCCTTGGGGGGTGGAGTTGCACGACCGCAGGTCGTGAAAAGCCGGGGGGCTGTCATTTCTCTCGATCAGCCGAAGCGGATGTATTCGAAATCCACCGGCTGCCGGTTGATGCCCATCACCGGCGGCGCGATCCAGCCGGCGAACTTGCCCGGCTCCACCACGCGGCCCATCAACGATGCCACGAATGCGAAGTCTTCGGGCGTGGGCAGCCATTCGCCCTTCCTGGCCTGCCATTCGGCGTCGTTCACCACGCGGCCCTCAGGCGACATCTTGATGCCGGCCAGTGCGCCGATCTGGCGGTTGAAGGCCTTGTGCGGCACCGTCAGGCGGGTGGGGATGCCGGCCTTTTCCAGCACCTTGTTCCAGCGGCCCACGCCGGCCACCGAGTCCTTGATGAAGTCGTCGCGCAGCACTTCGTTCAGCGCGTTGAGCATCGGCACTTCCTTCTCGACGAGCTGGCCGTTCTGCACTTCGAGCACCTTGTAGGTATTGCCCTTGAGCACGTGATCGTCCTCGCGCTTGCCTTCTTCGTAGCGGCCCTTCAGGCCCGAGGAGTAGAAGGTGGCGGCATTGCTCGACTGGTCGGCGCCGAACAGGTCGATGGTCACCGAGTAGTGGAAGTTCAGGTAGCGCTGCACCGTGCCCAGGTCGATGGCGCCTGCCGCGCGCACCTTGGCCGGGTCGTCGGTCTTGAGCTCGTTCATGACTTGCGCCGTGCGTGCCAGCACGCGCGACACGCCCGATTCGCCCACGAACATGTGGTGCGCTTCTTCCGTCAGCATGAACTTGGTCGTGCGTGCCAGCGGGTCGAAGGCACTTTCCGCCAGCGCCGACAACTGGAACTTGCCGTCGCGGTCGGTGAAGTAGGTGAACATGAAGAAGGCCAGCCAGTCCGGCGTCTTCTCGTTGAACGCGCCCAGGATGCGCGGGTTGTTCTCGTCGCCGCTCTGGCGCTGCAGCAGGGCCTCGGCTTCTTCGCGGCCGTCGCGGCCGAAGTGCTTGTGCAGCAGGTACACCATGGCCCACAGGTGGCGGCCTTCTTCCACGTTGATCTGGAAGAGGTTGCGCATGTCGTACATGCTGGGCGCCGTCAGGCCCAGGTGGCGCTGCTGCTCCACCGACGCGGGCTCGGTGTCGCCTTGCGTCACGATGATGCGGCGCAGGTTGGCGCGGTGTTCGCCGGGCACGTCCTGCCAGGCCTTCTCGCCCTTGTGGTCGCCGAAATGGATCTCGCGGTTGGCGTCGCCCGGATTCAGGAAGATGCCCCAGCGGTAGTCGCGCATCTTCACGTGGCCGAACTGCGCCCAGCCCTGCGGGTCGACGCTCACGGCAGTGCGCAGGTACACGTCGTAGTTGGTGGAGCCGTCCGGGCCCACGTCGTCCCACCAGTTGATGAAGTTGGGCTGCCAGCCTTCGAGCGCGCGCTGCAGCGTGCGGTCTTCGCCGAGGTTGACGTTGTTGGGGATCTTCTCGCTGTAGTTGATCGAGCTCATGACAAATCCTTGGGTTTTGTTGGTTCGGGCAGACGTTTCGCTTGGAGGAGACTGTTTAACGCGGGTCGGGGAACACCGCGGAACCGGCTTTGCCGGGCCGCTGGTGTTGCCCCCTTGAGGGGGGATGCGAGCCACACGAAGTGGGCGAGAGTCGGGGGTGGGTCATTTCAGACGCGATTCATGTCGAAGCCAGCCTTCTGGCCGGTGCCGTAGACCTTGAGCGCCCCCTTCTCGCCGACGGCGTTGGGGCGGTTGAAGATCCAGTTCTGCCAGGCCGAGAGGCGGCCGAACACGCGGGTGATCATGTTCTCCTTGCTGGCAAAGCGCAGGTTGGCTTCCAGGCCGGTCAGGGCGTCGGGCGACATGGCCGCGCGCTCTTCGATCGCGATGCGGATCTCGTCGTCCCAGTCGATGTCGTCCGGCGCGGCGGTGACCAGGCCCAGCGCCACGGCGGCGTCGGCGTCCAGCGTCTTGCCGATGGCGCCGCGGGCGGCTTCCATGGGGGCGGCCTCTTCGTAGAAGCGGCGCTGCAGGCGGGTCTGGTCGTTGACCAGCGGGAAGTAGCCGAAGCTCATTTCGCTGAGCGTGATGCGCGGTGCGCGCTCGGGCTCGTCGGGCAGGGCCAGCATGTAGGCGCGGTCGGCGGCAAAGGCCAGCTCGGCCAGCGTGCCGGCGAAGCAGGAGCCGGCTTCGATGAGCGCAAACAGGCTGCGCGAGGATACGTCCAGTCGGGCCAGGGTGCGGCGCAGCGCGCCCAGGGTTTCGCGCACCAGCCAATGATCCTGGTTGGCCAGCATGAGTGCGTCGTTGGCCAGCACCGCTTGCGCGTCGCCTTCGGTCTTGAGCAGCCAGGTGCCCACGTCCAGTTCGTTGGTGCGCAGGTTCAGGATGGCGTCGTCCAGCTGGCGGCACATGGCCAGCGGCCACCAGGCGGCGCCCAGTGCCTCGATGCCCGCGATGTCGGCGGGCTGCGCGCCGGCCGGTGCCTTCACGGTGATGGTGGCGGTGCGGCGGCTGCGGTCGATCTGCACATTGACGTGCTCGTAGCGGATGCCGTCGGCGCTGTCCTCGCGCTCGATGCGGGGCAGGGCGATGCCCTTGGCATTGGCGGGGCGCTTGGCCTCGTCGCCCATCTTGGCGGCGCGCTCCTGCACGGCGACGGCAAACTGCGCCGGCTTGGCAATCGCGTCCACCAGGCGCCAGTCGACGGCGCGCTGGCCGCGCACGCCTTCCACGCTGGTGCAGAAGATGTCGGCCAGGTCGTGGCGCACGTGGCGCTTGTCGGTCACGCGGGTCAGGCCGCCGGTGCCGGGCAGCACGCCCAGCAGCGGCACTTCGGGCAGGCTCACGGAAGAAGAGCGGTCGTCCACCAGCAGGATCTCGTCGCAGGCCAGGGCCAATTCATAGCCGCCGCCGGCGCAGGCGCCGTTCACGGCGGCCAGGAACTTCAGGCCCGAGTGCTTGGAGGTGTCTTCCAGGCCGTTGCGCGTCTCGTTGGTGAACTTGCAGAAGTTGACCTTCCAGGCGTGGCTGGAGACGCCCAGCATGAAGATGTTGGCGCCCGAGCAGAAGATGCGGTCCTTGCCGCTGGTGACGATCACGCTTTTCACCTGCGGATGCTCGAAGCGCACGCGGTTGATGGCGTCGTGCAGTTCGATGTCCACGCCCAGGTCGTAGCTGTTGAGCTTGAGCTTGTAGCCCGGGCGGATGCCGCCGTCTTCCGCGATGTCGAGCTTCAGGCGAGCGACGCTGCCTTCCACGCTGAGCTTCCAATGACGGTACTGGGAGGGCTCCACGCGGTAGTCGACGCGAGCGGGGTGGGCGGTGCTTTCAGTCATGGCCGGGTCTCCTGATGGGAAGAATAATGCAAACTCTGGTCCGATGAGGATGCATCATTATGCATGTTGACGCGGGCGTCAACCCCTTTTGGCCTTTCTTACAAGTTTTCAGCCGGGGTGTTGGGCCAGGCTGGCCCGCACGGTGCTGCGCAGCAGCTCGAAGCTGGCGGCCAGGTCGCGGCCGGTGGTGTCCACCTTCAGGTCGGCCTTCGAATAGAAGGCGGCGCGGCCCTGCAGGATGCGGCGCAGGTCTTCCATGGCCTCCTTGCTGGCGGCCATGGGGCGGGTGTCGCCCTGGGCGCGCACGCGGCCCATGTGCTCTTCGGGCGCAGCCTGCAGCCACACGGTGGTGCAGTGCGCCAGCAGCTCGTTGAAGGTGGCCGGGTCGGAGACGATGCCGCCGGGCGTGGCAATGACCACCTCGCTGTAGATCTGCACCGCTTCTTCGAGCGCGCGGCGCTCGTAGCGGCGGTAGGCGTTGGTGCCGTACAGGTCGTGGATCTCGCGCACGCTGCAGCCGGCGAACTTCTCGATCTCGCGGGAGAGCTCGATGAAGGGCACGTCCAGGTCGTCGGCCAGCATCTGCCCCAGCGTGGACTTGCCCGCACCACGCAGCCCGACCAGC
>JAFECZ010000342.1 GCA_018241905.1 Pseudomonadota bacterium | reverse complement strand
GGCCATGGTGATTTCCTCGGCGCGCGCACCGCTGGCCACACCCGCCAGCAGCAGGCCGCCCAGCAGCACGCCGTGTACCGGCCACTGCGTGTTCCAGCGCATCCAGGCCGCGCGCTTCCTCGACATCATGCAAGCTCTCCTTTGACAAACAACATGGCTTCCTTGGGCAGGGCGCCGTAGAAAAATTCGTAGACCGGCAGGTCCGCCAGCACGCGGCCATGCTCCAGGTAGATGACGCGCGTGGCCAGGCGCTTGACCTGGCCCAGGTTGTGGCTGGCGAAGATGACGGTGCGCCCGTCCGCCACTTCGCCGATGAGCGCTTCCACCTCGCGCTTGGCGGTCGGGTCCAGGCTGGCGGTGGGCTCGTCGAGCAGCAGCACCGCCGGCGACAGGGCCCAGGCGCGCGCCAATGCCAGCCGCTGCTGCTGGCCGCCGGACAGGGTGCGCGCATTGCGGTGCGCCACCTCCGCCAGGCCCACCCGGTTCAGGGCCGCGAGGCCCCAGCGCTGTGCATCGCGCCAGCGCGCACCGCGCAGCCACATCGCCAGCGCAATGTTCGACAGCGAACTGGCCCGCAGCATGTGCGGCCGCTGGAACAGCATGGCCTGCATGCGGGCCGGGGCCAGGCTGGCGAACTCGCCGGAGGCCGCCGGCACCAGCCCGTGCAGCAGGCGCAGCAAGGTGCTCTTGCCGCTGCCGTTGGCGCCCACCAGCGCGACACGCTCGCCGGCGTGGATGGTGAGCGTCACGTGCGTCAATGCATCGACGCCGCCGTAGCGCACGCCGGCATTGCGCAGCATGAACAAGGGAGCGGACGGCGCACGCGTCATGCCAGCACTCCGCGCCGGGCCGCCTGCACGGCGCCGCCGTCGGCGCGCTCTCGCCATCCGCGCAGCATCGAGATGGCCAGGTTGAGGACCAGCACCATCAGCAGCAGCACCGCGCCCAGCGCCAGCGCCTGCGGCAGGTCGCCCTTGCTGGTCTCCAGCGCGATCGCGGTGGTCATCACGCGGGTGAAGCCGTCGATGTTGCCGCCCACCACCATCACCGCGCCCACCTCGGACACGGCGCGGCCGAAGGCGGCAATGAGCACGGTGACCAGGGCGTAGCGCTCGTCCCACACCAGCAGCACCGCACGCAGCAGGGTCCTGGCACCGAGCGAGCGAAGCTGCTCGCCATGGGCGCGCTCCGCGTCCTCGATGACCTGGCGCGTGAGCGCGGTCACCACCGGCAGCACCAGCACCGACTGCGCCAGCACCATCGCCTTGAACGAAAAGAGCCACCCCAGGAAGCCCAGCGGCCCCGAATTGGAAAGCAGCAGGTAGACGACCAGGCCCACCACCACCGAAGGCAGCGCCAGCATGGTGTTGAGCACCGTGAGCAGGCCCGCGCGCCCCGGAAAACGCATCACCCCCAGCCACGCCCCCGCCAGCAGCCCCAGGCTGCAAGCCAGGGCGCAGGCACAGGCGCTGACCAGCAGCGATCGGCCGACGATCGACCACAACACCGCATCGCCCGACACCAGCAGATGCCAGGCGGCCGCAAAGCTGTCGGCAAACGTGTTCATGGGGTGAGGTGTCTCCTGTCAGGGCGCTTGGAATCGACGCCGCGAGTATTGATCTGTGACAATTTGGACCTATGCAAACGAGTTCATAGGTTGGGTGGCCTCTGCATAATCCGCCCGTGCAGCCCCAGCAAATCGAACTCTCCTATGCCATTGCCGCCCGCAGCGCGGGCGCGCCCCGCATCCGCAATGCACTGATGGAAATGCTGCAGGCCGTGCGCGACAGCGGCTCCATCTCCGGGGCGGCGCGGGCGCTTGGCCTGTCGTACCGGCATGTCTGGGGCGAGCTCAAGCGCTGGGAAGGGTTGCTGGGCCACCGGCTGGTGGCCGGCGATGCGGGGCAGGCGGCGCAACTTTCCGAATTCGGCGACAAGCTGCTGTGGGCCGAGCGGCAGGCGCAGGCGCGGCTGGCCGCGCAGATCGAGGCCCTGCACGCCGACCTGGAGCGCGCCTTTGCGCTGGCCTTCGACGACAGCACCCACGTGCTGAGCCTGCACGCCAGCCATGACGACGCGCTGGTGGCCTTGCGCGCGCACGCCGCAGCCACTGCGCAGGTGCACCTGGACATCCAGTTCAGCGGCAGCGTGGACGCCATCCGCGCGCTCAACCAGGGGCGCTGCGTGATGGCCGGCTTTCATGCGCGCGAACGCCCTCCCATGGGCTCGCTCGCGCAGCGCACCTACAAGCCGCTGCTCAAGCCTGGGCAGCACAAAGTCATCGGCTTTGCGCGACGGGTGCAGGGCCTGATCGTGGCGCCGGGCAATCCGCTGGGCCTGCGCACGCTGAGCGACGTGGCGCAGCGCCGGGCGCAGTTCGTGAACCGGGCCTTGGGCACGGGCACCCGCGTGCTCCTGGACGAGCTGCTGGCCGACGAAGGCCTGTCGCCTCGCGCCATCTCCGGCTACGAGCAGTGCGAGCCCTCGCATGCGGCTGTGGCGCACGCCATCCAGTCGGGGCAGGCCGACGTGGGCCTGGGGCTGGAATCGGCAGCGCGCGGCGCGGACCTGGATTTCGTGCCGCTGGTGCAGGAGCGCTATCACCTGGCGTGCCTGAAGACGGCGCTCGACCAACCCGCGACGCAGGCGCTGCTGGCGGTGCTGCGCAGCGCAGCCTGGCAGCACCAGCTGGGCACCTTGCCGGGCTACCAGCCGGTGGCAAGCGGCGAAGTGCAGTCGCTGCGGGCGCTGCTGCCGTGGTGGACCTTCAAGGCCGACAAGACGGTGCCTGCCGAGGCAGGCGCTGCCTAGGCCCGCCCCGCCCTAGATCGCGCAGGTCCGGAAACCCACGAACATCTCGTCGCGCGCCGGCAGCGCAAAACCGCGCCAGCGCATCGAACGCATGCGCGCACGCGTGGCGAACGAAGAGCCGCGCAGCACCCGAGCCTTGCCCCATGCGGCCTGCGGATCGAACTCGCCGCCGGCGCTCCACGGATCGGCCCGAAAGCCCGGCCAGGCGCGCACGGTGCCGGCGGTCCATTCCTGCACCTCGCCCCAGCGAAAGCCGCGGCGGGCCGCACCATGCGCGGCGATTTCCCATTCGGCCTCGGTGGCCAGCCGCCGACCGGACCAGCGCGCCCACGCATCGGCCTCCCACCAGCTCACATGCATCGCGCTTTGCTGGCCGGCCGCGCGCGTGGCCACGCCGAAGCGGCGCTGCAGCACCGAGCCGCCGATGCCCTGGTGGGCCGCGCCGACCTGCTCCACATGGCGCGGCGCGCGGCGCCCTTCGGCCTGCAGCCAGGCCCAGCCCGCGGGCGACCAGAACGCCTCGTGGTCGTAGCCGCCGTCATCGACGAATTCGACAAACTGCTGCCAGGTGACGGGTTGTGCATCGATCTCGAATTCAGGAACGTCTTCTTCCAGCACCCCGCATTCCTGCGCAAACCCGAAGCCGCTGCCCTCGCCCGCGGCGAGGCCCAGGCGCCAGCGGGTGGCGGGCATCAGCAGGGGCTCGCGCGTGGCGCCGGCCGGCGGCAGCTCCGCGCCAAGCGACAGGCCCAGGGTCTGCGCCATGACGATGAGCTGTTCGCCGCGCAGGTCTTCGTGAAAGAGCGCCAGCCGATAGAAGTAAAGGCCCGCGTCGGTTTCGGCCGCGCGCTCGAGCAGCTCCAGCGTGCTCTCCAGCGTTTCCAGCAGGTAGGCCTTGGTGGTGGCCAGGCCGGGCAGATCCGGCGACCAGCGCTGGTTCTCGGGGCGCTGCGCCGGATTCCACCAGCCGTCGGCCATGGGCTCGATGGCCGCCAGGCGGGTGGGCCGCGCGGGGCATTCGACGCCGAAGGCGCGCTGCGTGTTGCGGGCGATCCACCATTCGGCAAACCAGCCGATGTGACCGGCCAGCCAGGCAGGCGGCACCACATCGGGCGCCTGCGGCACTTGCACCAGGCCGGCCTTTTCCATGGCCTGCTCGAACAGGCCGAGCAGGTGCAGCGTGTGGTTGCGCGCATCGATCAGGGCGAGCGACAGCAGCTCGCGGCCGGCACGGCGCATGTCGGGCGAATCGATGGAGTGCGGCAGGCCCGGTGCAGGCAGCATCGGCGTGGTCGAAGGCATGGCCGGCCATTATGGCCAGCGCGTGGCGCCGGCAAGGGGGCAGGAATTGCCCGCTTCTTCAACCCGGCGCTCAGGGAAAGCCCGCTTCTTCGGCCCCAGGAGCGGCGCGTACAGAGAGTTACCATTGTGAGCTTTGTGCGCTGCGATGGTCAGCGCCTTTTTTTGCCCTCACCAGACCGGAGACGACACCTTGTCAGTGCTTCTCAAATTCTCTTACTGGATGGACTGGATCAGCACGCAGCTCGGCAAGTTTGCCGCCTGGACCGTGCTGGCCGCCGCTCTCATCTCGGCCGGCAATGCCTTCGTGCGCTTTGGCCTGAACACCAGCTCGAATGCCTGGCTCGAGATCCAGTGGTATCTGTTCTCCGTCACGGTGATGCTGGGCGCGCCGGTGGTGCTCAAGCTCAACGAGCACGTTCGCGTGGACATCTTCTACGGCAAGCTCAAGCGCAACGGCCCGGTCTTCGTCGACCTGTTCGGGCTGCTGTTCTTCCTGCTGCCGGTGATGGGCGTCATCGCCTGGCTGTGCTGGCCCCTGTTCGTGAACATGTACGTCACCAAGGAAATGTCGGGCAACGCCGGCGGCCTGATCCGCTGGCCGGCCATGATGCTTTTGCCGCTGGGCTTTGCGCTCATGTTCCTGCAGGGCATTTCGGAGGTGATCAAGCGCGTGGCCTACCTGCGCGGGCTGATCACCATGGATACGCACTACGAGAAGCCGGTGCAGTAATTCGGCTGCAATAAGGACAACAACATATGCAGATGGAAAACTTCGCGCCGATCATGTTCGCCGGGCTGGTGGTGATCATGCTGATCGGCTTCCCGGTGGCCTTCTCGCTGGCCGCGCTGGGCATGGCCTCGGGCTTCTTCGCCATCCAGATGGGCTGGTTCCCGGCGGTGTTCATGGAGAACCTGCCGATCAACATCTTCGGCATTCTCTCGAACGAGCTGCTGCTGGCCATTCCGTTCTTCACCTTCATGGGCGCCATCCTCGAGAAGTGCGGCCTGGCCGAGGACATGCTCGACTCCATGGGCCAGCTCTTCGGCACGGTGCGCGGCGGCCTGGGCTACTCGGTGATCATCGTGGGCTTCATCCTCGGTGCCATCACCGGCACGGTGGCCGGCCAGGTGATCGCCATGGCGCTGATCTCGCTGCCGGTGATGATCCGCTACGGCTACAACATGCGCTACGCCACCGGCGTGCTGGCCGCCTCGGGCACCATCACGCAGCTGGTGCCGCCTTCGCTGGTGCTGATCGTCATGGCCGACCAGCTGGGCCGCTCGGTGGGCGACATGTACCGCGGCGCATGGGGCCCCTCGATCCTGCAGGTGGCGATCTTCGCGATCTACACCTTCCTCCTGGGCGTGTTCAAGCCCAACCACATCCCGGGCATCCCGAAGGAAGCGCGGACCATGTCCGGCTTCGCGCTGTGGATGAAGTGCCTGCGCGGCATCATTCCCTCGGCCGTGCTGATCTTCGCGGTGCTGGGATCCATGGGCGGCCTGCCGGGCATCGACACCGCCATCGCCACGCCGACCGAAGCCGGCGCCATGGGCGTGGTGGGTGCGCTGGCGCTGGCCGCCATGCACAAGCGCCTGACCAAGGGCCTGCTGTGGGAAGCCATGGTGGGCACCATGCGCCTCACGGCCATGGTGGTGTTCATCCTGATCGGCGCGCGCGTTTTCTCGATGGTGTTCCAGGGCGTGGACGGCGCCAAATGGGTCGAGCACATGCTTA
>JAFECZ010000341.1 GCA_018241905.1 Pseudomonadota bacterium | reverse complement strand
GTCCGCGCTGCCATAGACCTCGGCCAGCGCACGCAGCTGCGAGTTGGAGCCGAAGACCAGGTCGACGCGCGTCGCCGTCCACTTGGCGGCGCCGGTCTTGCGGTCCTTGCCTTCGTACAGGTTGCTGCTGCCCGCGGTCGCCTTCCACTCGGTGCCCATGTCGAGCAGGTTGACGAAGAAGTCGTTGGACAGGGTGTGCTGCTTCTTGGTGAACACGCCGTTCTTCGAACCGCCGACGTTGGCGCCCAGAACGCGCAGGCCGCCCACCAGCGCCGTCATCTCCGGCGCCGTGAGGGTCAGCAACTGGGCCTTGTCGACCAGCAGCACTTCGGCAGGCACCGCGTACTCCGCCTTCAGGAAGTTGCGGAAGCCGTCGGCCTTGGGCTCCAGCACCGCCTGGCCTTCCACGTCGGTCTGCTCTTGCGAGGCATCCGAACGGCCGGGGGTGAAGGGCAGGCTCAGGCTGGCACCGGCGTTCTTGGCGCCCTGCTCCACGCCGGCGTTGCCCGCCAGCACGATGAGGTCGGCCATCGACACCTTCTTGCCGCCCGACTGCGCGCCGTTGAACTCGGCCTGGACGGCTTCCAGCTTCTTGAGCACCTTGGCCAGCTGCTCGGGCTGGTTGGCCTGCCAGTCCTTTTGCGGCGCCAGGCGGATACGCGCGCCGTCGGCGCCGCCTCGCATATCGGAGCCGCGGAAGGTGGAGGCCGAGGCCCAGGCCGTGGACACCAGCTCGGACACCGTCAGCCCGGAGGACAGCACCTTGTCCTTGAGCGTCGCCGCGTCCTTGTCGTCGATCAGCGGATGGCTTGCCTTGGGAATCGGGTCCTGCCACAGCAGCTCTTCGCTCGGCACTTCGGGGCCCAGGTAGCGCGCAATCGGCCCCATGTCGCGGTGCGTCAGCTTGAACCAGGCGCGGGCAAAGGCGTCGGCGAACTGGTCGGGGTTCTCCATGAAGCGGCGCGAGATCTTCTCGTAGATCGGATCGAAGCGCAGCGACAGGTCGGTGGTGAGCATGGTGGGCGGCAGCTTCTTGGTCGCGTCGAAGGCGTGCGGAATGGTCAGGCCCGCGCCCTTGGCCACCCACTGCTGCGCGCCGGCCGGGCTCTTGGTCAGCTCGTACTCGTAGCCGAACAGGTTCCAGAAGAAGTTGTTGCTCCACTTGGTGGGCGTGGTGGTCCAGGTGACCTCCAGGCCGCTGCCGATCGCATCGGCGCCCTTGCCCGTGCCAAAGCTGTTGCGCCAGCCCAGGCCCTGCTGCTCGATCGGTGCGCTTTCGGGCTCGGCTTCCACGTGCGTGGCGGGTGCCGCGCCGTGCGTCTTGCCGAAGGTGTGGCCGCCGGCGATGAGCGCCACGGTTTCCTCGTCGTTCATGGCCATGCGGCCGAAGGTCTCGCGGATGTCCTTGGCCGCGGAAAGCGGGTCGGCATTGGCGCCGGGCCCTTCGGGATTGACGTAGATCAGCCCCATCTGCACGGCACCCAGCGGATTCTCCAGGTCGCGTACCGGGGTCTTGGCCGCGGCGCCTTCCGCGTAGCGGGCTTCGTCGCCCAGCCATGCGGTCTCCCGGCCCCAGTACACGTCCTGGTCGGGCTCCCAGGTGTCGGGTCGGCCACCGCCAAAGCCGAAGGTCTTGAAGCCCATCGACTCGAGCGCAACGTTGCCCGCAAGGATCATCAGGTCGGCCCACGAGATCTTGCGGCCGTACTTCTGCTTGACGGGCCACAGCAGGCGCCGCGCCTTGTCGAGGCTGACGTTGTCGGGCCAGCTGTTCAGCGGCGCGAAGCGCTGCTGACCGCGGCCACCGCCTCCGCGTCCGTCACCGATGCGATAGGTGCCGGCGCTGTGCCAGGCCATGCGGATGAAGAACGGACCGTAGTGGCCGAAGTCGGCCGGCCACCAGTCCTGCGAATCCGTCATCAGCGCATGCAGGTCCTTCTTCAGGCCCGCATAGTCCAGGCTCTTGAACTCCTTGGCGTAGTCGAAGTCCTGGCCCATCGGATTGGACTTGGCCGAGTGCTGGTGCAAGAGGTCCAGGCGCAACTGATTCGGCCACCAGTCGAGGTTGGATGTTCCGCGACCCGCGTTGTGGAAGGGGCACTTCCCCTCCGCCTTCTCATTGCTCATGACACGGCTCCTTTCGTGGTTGGAGCCGGACATTTTGTCGGCACATTCACGAAATGAGAATGACGTTTGGCTATGCCCTACATAGCCTGATGCCGCCGTTTTCGCTATCCGGGCAAGTGGCCCGGCCTGCACCCTCAGAGCATGAGCGCAATCGAGGCGTCGAGGTGTTCGGAGGGCAGGCGCTTGAAGCCCGAGCGGGCAAAGCGCTGCAGGCGGCCGACCGCAAAGGCGGTGAGCGCCGAAGCCCGCACCTGCGCATCCACGGTGGGGGTGGCCGAGCCGTCGGCCGCGGCGACCTCGCGAAGCGACTGGCGCAGGGTGGCTTCCACCTTGTCGAAGAACTGGTTCATGCGCTGCTGCAGGCGGTCGTTCTCGAACACGAGCGCATCGCCCACCATGACGCGGGTCATGCCGGGGTTCTTTTCGGCAAACTGCAGCAGCATGACGATGATGCGTGCCGCCTGGCCGGCGCCGACGGCGCGGGCGTCGGCCCCTGGGTCGGCCGGGGGCTGCTCCAAGATCTGGTTGATCAGGCTGAAGACGCTCTGCTCGATGAAGTCGATGAGGCCCTCGAACATCTGGGCCTTGCTGGCAAAGTGGCGATACAGCGCCGCTTCGCTCACGTCCAGCCGCGCGGCCAGCGCGGCCGTCGTGACGCGTTCCGCACCAGGCTGCTCCAGCATGGCCGCCAGGGCCTGCAGGATCTGGACGCGGCGCTCGCCCGGCTTGGGACGCTTGCGGGTCGGGGGCGGCGGCGCATCCTCCGAAGTAGACATGGAGGCAGGGGCGCTAGTCTGATCGTTCATGGGCGACCACAAAGATGTAATTAAATGATTCTCGCATGGCGCAGTGAGCGCGCGCCTTCCGGGTCAACCCCGTGACATTCGCGCAGAATCTTCTTCTTTTTTGGCGAGGGTGCCAGACCGAATCATGACAAATTGCGTATTGGTAACAGGCGGTGCCGGCTACATAGGGAGCCACACCTGCGTGGCGCTCGCGGCGGCTGGCTTCGAACCGCTCATCTTGGACAACTATGCAAACAGCAGCCCCAGGGTGCTGGAGCGCCTGGCGCGCATCGGCGGCGGTCGGGCGCCGCGCGCCATTCAGGGGGACGTGCGCGACCGGGCGCTACTGGACCGCCTTTTTGCCGAGAATTCCGTGAAAGCGGTCATTCACTTTGCCGGCCTGAAGGCGGTCGGCGATTCGGTGTCCCAACCGTTGTCTTATTACGACAACAACGTGAACGGCAGCCTGGTACTGGCAGCCGCGATGCAGGCCGCTGGCGTCAAGACTCTGGTGTTCTCGTCTTCCGCCACCGTCTATGGCGAGCCCGAACGGACCCCCACTCCCGAAACGGCCCCGCTCTCGGCCACCAACCCGTACGGCCGCACCAAGCTGATGGTGGAGCAGATCCTGGTCGACCTGCAGCATGCCGACCCCAGTTGGAACATCGGCCTGCTGCGCTACTTCAACCCGGTCGGCGCGCACCAGAGCGGCTTGATCGGGGAGCACCCCAAGGGCAAGCCCAACAACCTCATGCCTTTCGTGAGCCAGGTGGCGGTGGGCGTGCGAGAGCGCCTGACCGTGCACGGCAACGACTACCCCACGGTGGACGGCACCGGCGTGCGCGACTACATCCACGTGCTGGACCTGGCCGAGGGCCATGTGGCTGCGCTGCGCCACGCACTGGCCCGGCCCGGGCTGTTCGCGGTGAACCTCGGCACCGGGCAAGGCGCGTCGGTGCTCGAGGTCATCACGGCTTTCGAGCGGGCCACCGGCAAGAAGATCGCCTACGAGATCGGGCCGCGGCGCCCGGGGGACGTTCCGGCCTCGGTCGCGGACACGGCCTTGGCGGGCAGCTTGCTGGGCTGGCGCGCGCAGCGCGGCCTCGACCAGATGTGCGCGGACAGCTGGCGCTGGCAATGCGCCAACCCGAACGGGTACGACGAGCCGTAGCAGCTGCTGCGACCCAGGCGAGCGGCCGGCGCCGCTCTGCCCTCAGCGCGCCCGGATCATCGTGCCGTAGGCCTGCTCGGTCAGGATTTCGAGCAGCATCGCGTGCGGCACGCGCCCGTCGATGATGTGCACGGCATTGACGCCGCTCTTGGCGGCATCCAGCGCGCCCTCGATCTTGGGCAGCATGCCGCCCGAGATGGTGCCGTCGGCAAACAGGTCGTCGATCTCGCGCGCCGACAGGTTGGTCAGCAGGTTGCCGTTCTTGTCCAGCACGCCGGGCGTGTTGGTCAGCAGCATGAGCTTCTCGGCCTTGAGCACGGTGGCCAGCTTGCCGGCCACCACGTCGGCGTTGATGTTGTAGCTCTCGTTCTCCTCGCCGAAGCCGATGGGGCTGACCACCGGGATGAAGGCGTCGTCCTGCAGCGCCTTGACCACGCCCGGGTCGATGGCGACGATGTCGCCCACCTGGCCCACGTCGTGCTCGATGCTGGGGTCGTTGCGGTCGGCCATCTTGAGCTTCTGGGCGCGGATGAGGCCGCCGTCGCGGCCCGTGAGGCCCACCGCCTTGCCGCCGGCCTGGTTGATCAGGCCCACGATGTCCTGCTGGACCTCGCCGGCCAGCACCCATTCGACCACTTCCATGGTCTCGGCGTCGGTCACGCGCATGCCCTGGATGAAGCTGCCCTTCTTGCCCAGGCGGTTGAGCGCGGCCTCGATCTGCGGGCCGCCGCCGTGCACCACCACCGGGTTCATGCCCACCAGCTTGAGCAGCACCACGTCTTCGGCGAAGTCGGCCTGCAGGGCCGGGTCGGTCATGGCATTGCCGCCGTACTTGATGACGATGGTCTTGCCGTGGAACTTGCGGATGTAGGGCAGCGCCTGCGCCAGGATCTCGGCCTTGTCGCGCGGCGGGATGTTGAGGACGGGGTCGGTCATGGGCGGTGTGTCGGTCGGTTCAGGAAGGGGAAGGAGGTTCGTCGATCAATCGAATGAGTTCGCCAGGTCGCGCAGCCAGCGCGGCACCTTGAAGCGCACGATCATGAGGTACGCCGCCACGTAGGTGGCGATGAACAGCAGCGTGAAGAGCATCAGCCAGTAGGTCCGGTTCCAGAACAGCACGGCCGGCACCACCGACAGGCCCGCCAGCGCCCACAGGTAGGGCGAGGTGCGATTGTTGCGCGACAGCAGCTGCCGGGCCTCGTTGTCATGAACGACCACGCGAACGATGCGGCGGAAGATGAGCTGATGGAAGTGCAGCGCGTCCGCCATGCCGGGCGACTGCCCGCGGGCCAGCTTGCGGTAGATGGAGAACAGCGTTTCCCACACCGGGTAGATCAGCAGCAACATGGGAAACCACGGCGACACCGTGCCGTGGCGCTTGACCAGCATCACGCAGGCCAGCGCGATCACCATGCCCCAGACGTAGGCACCGCCGTCGCCGGCGAAGATCTTGCCGCGGGGGTAGTTCCACATCAGGAAACCGGCGGTGGCGCCCAGCAGGCACAGCACCATGGCGGCGAGCTGGCGGTCGCCCAGCTGCAGTGCGACGTGCGAAATGGCCAGGCACACCAATACCGCCACCGTGCCGGCCAGGCCGTTGTAGCCGTCGATGATGTTGAACGCGTGCGGCAGGCCGCCGATGGCAAAGGCGGCGAACAGCAAGCCGGCGTACGGTACGGCGCGCAGCCAGCCGTCCACCATCGGCACGCCGGTGCGCTCCAGGCTCAGGTCGAGCGTGTAGCACAGCAGCACGGCCGAGCCGATGGTCAGCCCCAG
>JAFECZ010000340.1 GCA_018241905.1 Pseudomonadota bacterium | reverse complement strand
CGTCGACAAGGACGGCAAGGAGTGGTACCAGGTGACGCTGGGCGGCTCCGACGGCTCCGATCTCTCGGGCCCGTCGCAGGCCGGCAAGGTGGTGGGCCCCTCGTTCTCCGCAGCCGAGGTGCCGGATGTGATCGAGGCGGTGCTGGGCACCTACCGCGACACCCGCGAAACCGTCGACGGCAAGCGCGAGAACTTCATCGACACCCTGCGCCGCGTGGGCATCGATCCGTTCAAGGCCGCAGCCAACGCAGCCCGCATTGCCAACAAGGCCGAAGAAGAGGTGGCCGCATGAAACGCAAGCTTCGCATCCTGACTTCCGACGAGCACGTGGACGACGGCTCGCCCGCCGTGCTGCAGTTGCCCAACGATGCCGATCCGCTGGCCATCGAGGTGAACCTGCAGGACATCGAGCGCATCGACCTGAACTTTCCCAAGTTCACCGACGGCCGCGCCTACAGCCAGGCCTTCCTGCTGCGCCGCCGCTTGGGCTTTGCCGGCGACCTGCGCGCCACCGGCGACGTGCTGATCGACCAGTTGGTGCAAATGGAGCGCACGGGCTTTTCCAGCGCCGTGCTGCGCGAAGGCGTGGACGCGTCGGACGCGCAGCGCCAGTTCGACCGCTATGCCTCCTTCTACCAGGGCGATGCCGTGAAGACGGCGCCGCACTTCGCCACGGCCGGCGAAGAGGCCTGAACCGGCGGGCGTGCCGCGCGCGCCCATCCACCCCCTGCAAGACGGCGCCACTGGCGCCGTTTTTCATTGGGCGATCCATCTGCGCCAACGCGCAACGCGCCTTGTTTTCTCCATATCCGGAACGAAGCGCAAATCGCCCCGGAACCCGCATGAACACTGGCGCATTTGCTTATCCGCATAACGCGCGAACCAAAAAATCGTTGGGATTCATAAGGCGCGTCCATACAGTCTCTTCCAACATGAGCATCGACCTCGAACGAATCAACGCCGAACTGGGCAGGAACGCCCCGGGCCTGGTGGACTGGGCCCTGGGCCTGGGCCGCCCCGCCATCGTCACGACCAACTTCCGCCCCTTCGAGGCGGTGATCCTGCACATGGTCACGCGCATCAACCCCGACGTGCCCGTGGTGTGGATGGACAACGGCTACAACACCGAGGCCACCTACCGCTTCGCCGACGAGGTGACCAGGCAATTGGGCCTGAAGCTGAAGATCTACCTGCCGCTGCGCTCGCGCGCACACCGCGAGGCCGTGGAAGGCCCCACGCCGGCACTGGACGACCCGCGCCACGCCGCCTTCACCGAGGAAGTGAAGCTGGAGCCCTTTGCCCGCGCCCTGCGCGAAACCGCGCCCCAGGTGTGGTTCACCGCCCTGCGCGCCACCGACACCGCCGTGCGCGCGCAGATGGACCCGGTGAGCATCAACCCCGACGGCCTCATCAAGGTCGCGCCGCTGCTGCACTGGACCTCCAAGGAACTGTACGAGTACTGCCAGGCCCACGGCCTGCCCAACAACTTCGACTACGTCGACCCGACCAAGGGCGAGGACAACCGCGAATGCGGCCTGCACCTCGCGCATTGATTCGCGAAGAAGCAACAACATGAACGCTCGCACCGAACACGAACTGCTGTCACCACCGATGCACTCCCCTGCGCGCCTTTCCAACACGCACCTCGACGCGCTCGAGGAAGAAGCCGTCTTCGTGCTGCGCGAGGTCGCCGCAGCCTTCGAGCGCCCCACGCTGCTGTTCTCCGGCGGCAAGGATTCGCTGGTGCTGCTCAAGTGCGCCGAGAAGGCGTTCGGCGCAGGCCGGCTGCCCTACCCGCTCCTGATGATCGACACCGGCCACAACTTCCCGGAAGTGACCCAGTTTCGCGACCACCGGGCCAAGGAACTGGGCGCCGAGCTGATCGTGCGCAGCGTCGAAGACTCCATGAAGCGCGGCACGGTGCGCCTGTCGCATCCGCTGGAATCGCGCAACGTGCACCAGTCGGTCACGCTGCTCGAAGCCATTGAAGAATTCCGTTTCGACGCACTCATCGGCGGCGCCCGCCGCGACGAGGAGAAGGCCCGCGCCAAGGAGCGCATCTTCTCGCACCGCGACAGCTTCGGCCAATGGCAGCCCAAGGACCAGCGCCCAGAGCTGTGGACCCTGTTCAACACCCGCCTGGCTCCGGGCGAGCACTTCCGCGTGTTCCCCATTTCCAACTGGACCGAGCTGGACGTGTGGCAGTACATCGAGCGCGAGAACATCGCCCTGCCCTCGATCTACTACACCCACAAGCGCCAGGTCGTGGAGCGCCGCGGCCTGCTGGTGCCGGTGACCGATCTCACCCCGCCCAAGGACGGCGAACAGGTCGAGGTGCGCGACGTGCGCTTCCGCACCGTGGGCGACATCACCTGCACCTGCCCGGTGGAAAGCCTGGCCGCCGACGCCGGCGACGTGGTCATCGAGACGCTCGCCGCCGAGGTGAGCGAGCGCGGTGCCACCCGCATGGACGACAAGACTTCCGAAGCTTCGATGGAGAAGCGCAAGAAAGACGGGTATTTCTGAAATGGACGCGACGACCTTGAACCCAGTCACCCTCGACGGCACCGCCGGCGCCGAAGTCGACACCGGCACCGCCCTGCGCTTCATCACCTGCGGCAGCGTCGACGACGGCAAGAGCACGCTCATCGGCCGCCTGCTGGTGGACAGCAAGACCGTGCTGCAAGACCAGCTGGCCGGCGTGCAGCGCGGCGGCGAAACCGACCTGGCGCTGCTCACCGACGGCCTGTCGGCCGAGCGCGAGCAAGGCATCACCATCGACGTGGCCTACCGCTATTTCTCGACCGCCCAGCGCAAGTTCATCATCGGCGACGCGCCGGGCCACGAGCAGTACACCCGCAACATGGTCACGGCCGCATCGAGCGCCGACGCGGCCGTGGTGCTGGTCGATGCCACCAAGCTGCCCTGGGCCAGCCAGGTCGATGAAGGCGAAGTGGTCAAGCGCGAACTGCTGCCGCAAACGCGCCGCCACACGCTGCTGGCGCACCTGCTGCGCGTGCAGTCCATCGTGTTCGCCATCAACAAGCTCGACGCGGTGCCCGACGCGGCGCTGGCGCTCGAGCGCATTTCCGACGCGCTGAACACCTTTGCGGAAGCTGCCGGCGTCGAGGTGACGGCCACGGTGCCCGTCTCGGCACTCAAGGGCTGGAACGTGGCCACGCGCCATGCCGACTGGTGCGGCTACGAAGGCCCCAGCCTGCTGGAAGTGCTGGAAGCCCTGCCCGTGACCAAGCAGGACGAGGCCGTGCCTTTCGCCTTCCCGGTGCAATGGGTCGAGAAGTTCTCTGCCTCGGCCGACACCTCGCGCGGCCGCCGCGTGTTCTGGGGCCGCATGGCCAGCGGCCACGTGGAACCCGGCCAGCGCATCAGCATCCTGCAGGACGGCGGCGCAGGCCAGACCGCCACCGTGGCCCAGGTGCTGGACCATGCGCGCAACCCCAAGACCGTGCACGCAGGCCACAGCGCCGGCATCGTGCTGGACCGCGAAGTGGACGTGTCCCGCGGCGACTGGCTGCTGGCACCCGACGCCTTCACGCCCACCCGCGAAATCACCGCCACCGTGGCCTGGCTGGACGACGAGCCGCTGGTGGCCGGGCGCGTGTACTGGGCGCTGCAGGGCCACCGCTGGGTCAAGGCCAAGGTCGCCCGCGTGGTGGACCGGCTCAACATCAACACGCTGGATGCCGAAGAGGCGCAGCAACTCGATGCCAACTCCATCGGCGACGTGGTGCTGACGCTGCAGCAGCCCCTGGCGGTGCAGCCCTTCACCAGCTCGCGCGCCCTGGGCTCGCTGGTGCTGGTCGATACCGCTTCCCACCGCACTGCAGCCGCGGTCTTGGTGCGCTGAGCCGCATCCATTCTCGAAAAACGTAAAATCCAGGGTTCCCCCGAACAAGAACTGGCCAGAAGACCAATGACTCACGTCGTTTCCGAATCGTGCATCCGCTGCAAGTACACCGACTGCGTCGATGTCTGCCCGGTGGACTGCTTCCGCGAAGGCCCCAACATGCTCGTCATCGACCCCGATGAGTGCATCGACTGCGCGGTGTGCATTCCCGAGTGCCCGGTCAACGCGATCTACGCCGAAGAAGACCTGCCCGCGGACCAGATCGCCTTCATCAAGCTCAACGCCGAACTGGCCCTGGCCGACGGCTGGAAGAGCATCACCAAGCGCAAGCCCGCCCTTCCCGACGCGGAAGAGTGGAAAGACAAGACGGGCAAGATCTCCGAGCTCGTCAAATAAGCATTGATGCAGGCCGCAGCTCCGATCGAATGCGACGCGCTGGTCATCGGCGCGGGCCCGGTCGGTCTGTTCCAGGTCTTTCAGCTGGGCCTGCTCGAAATCTCCTGCCACGTCGTCGACGCCCTGCCCTTTGCGGGCGGCCAGTGCGTCCAGCTGTACGGCGACAAACCCATCTACGACATACCTGGCACGCCGGTCACCACCGGCCGCGGCTTGGTCGAATCGCTGCTGCGCCAGGCCGAACCTTTTTCGCCCCAGTTCCATTTCGGCCAGCAGGTGGCCACGCTGGCGCGCCAGGCCGACGGGCGCCTGCTGCTAGGCACTTCGCGCGGCAAGCAGTTCCTGGCCAAGACGGTGTTCATTGCCGCAGGCGTGGGCGCTTTCCTGCCCAAGCACATCGCCGTCCAGGGCCTTGAAGCCTTTGAAGGCTCGAAGCTCTTCTATCACCCAGAATCGCTGGAGCGCTTCGCCGGCCAGTCCGTGATCGTGCACGGCGGCGACGACGAGGCGCTGCAAGCCGCCCTGGAGCTGCTCGGCAAGGCCCGCAGCATCACGCTGCTGCACCGGCGCGATGCCTTCCAGGCCGAGGAAGAAACGCAGGCCCGAATTCGCGACAACATCGCCCAGGGCCGCATCCGCCTGGCCATCGGCCAGCCGCAAGCCTTCGACGGGCGGCACCTCACCATCGCGACGCCCGAGGGCCAGCCGCTGGTACTCGAGGCCGACGCCTGGCTCGCCTACCCCGGCATCTCGCCGCGCCTGGGCCCCATTGCCGACTGGGGCCTGGAGCTGGCGCGCAAGCAGGTGCCGGTGGACACCGAGAAGTACCAGACCCGCGAGACCGGCGTGTTCGCGGTGGGCGACGTCAACACCTATCCGGGCAAGAAGAAACTGATCGTCTGCGGCTTCCACGAAGCCACGCTGGCGGCCTGGGGCGCCACGGCCGTCGTGTTCCCGGACAAGGCGATTCCGCTGCAATACACCACCACCAGCACCCGACTGCACGAGCTGCTGGGTGTGCCGCACGGCTAGCCGCGGCCGGCCGCCCCAAGCGCCTTTACCTCGGGTTCACACGCCGGACAAACTCCCAGGCGCGGCGGGTGGTTGAATCTGCGCATGTCAGACGCCAACGTCTTCGTCCACCAGCGCTTCTGGGCACTGGTGCTGTTCTCGGTGATCTTGCCGGCCGCCATCTTCGTCACCCTGTTCGTCAGGCGCGAGTTCTCGAAAAGGACGGTGCTGGTCTTCGGGCTGCTTCTGGTCGGCCTGGCGGCACTGGATATCTTTCTCCTGCACGCGCTGTCGGTTTCCGCCCGAAAGACCGCATCCCTGGCCGATGACCTTGTCTTTGCCTCGGAGCTGCGCATTGCGCTGTACCTCCTGCCGGCGGCGTTCGGTACCCTGGGCATCAACATGGTCTCCCACGTGCTCATGCACTTTCTCAAGCAGAAGGAACTGCGCTTCGAGGCGCACCATGTGTCCGCGTCCGCGTCCGCGTCTGCGCCGGCACCGGACCCCGCTGCGCTGACCGTCCAGGCCCGGGCCGCGGCGCCCATGCGCCGAACCCGGCGCACGCCCAGGGTTGCCCACCGTACGCACCGTCGGGTTTCGCTGCCGCGCGCCAACGTGCCAGCCCCCTGAAACGCCCGGTCCGCCAGAGGAATACAATCGTCAAC